>NZ_JANCPI010000006.1:0-128405 GCF_024295435.1 Streptococcus sp. CF7_Ac1-8
GATACCTTTAAACAACGTCCATATGTACCATCAAATGGTGGAGGCAATAACAGTGGTAACGGTAACGGAGCTACTAACACTGACGCAAAAGTGGATAAAGCTAAGTTAGAAGGTGCTATTCGTCAACTAGATGAATTGATCATCAAAGAATCAGCTAAGCTTGATGCAGAAACTGCAAAAGAAGCGAATGCATTATCAGCAGATGCTAAGAAAGTATTTGCCAATGCAGACGCAACTCAAGCAGAAGTGGATGCAATGGTTAAACGTATCGAAGACTTCATGGCGAAAGTTGCTTCATCAACTGATCATGCAACTCCAGCTAATGACCAAGCTGCCCAAACACCAGCTGTAGCTCCAGCTACTGCTCAAGCAGCAGCTAATGCTGGTCAAACAGCATCAGCACAAGCAAATGCGCGTAAAGCAGCTAAAGAATTGCCAAATACAGGTACAGCAGATTCTACTGTAGCTATGGTAGCAGCAGCCGCAAGTGCATTACTTGGTCTTGGTCTTGCAGGTCGACGTCGTAAAGAAGACGAAGAAGCTTAATTGGTAGATTGTTTGATAAATATCAGGTGATAAGTCCGATTTTCAAAGCTTAAACAAGTACCTCTCATAAGAAAATCTCCTAGCAGGAAAGTCTGCTAGGAGATTTTACTAGTGAATCAAATGATAGTTCGTTATTATATTATTTTAAAGCCATCATATTGACATACAATTGAATTTTTGCTAGAATCCTTGAAGGAGGATACGTCTAATGAAAATAATAAAAAAATTGATGCAAATCGCATTAGCAGTCTTTTTCTTTAGCTTACTGGCGACAAGTACAGTATTGGCGGATGATACTGATTCAGAGGGTTGGAAATTTGTCCAAGAAAACGGAAGAATCTACTACAAGAAGGGGGACCTCAAAGAAACCTACTGGCGAGTGATTGATGGTAAGTACTATTATTTTGATTCTTTATCTGGAGAGATGGTTGTCGGCTGGCAATATATACCTGCTCCACACGAAGGGGTTACGATTGGTTCTTCTCTAAGGCAAGATGTTGCTTTTAGACCAGATTGGTTTTACTTTGGTCAAGATGGGGTACTACAAGAATTTGTTGGTAAGCAAGTTTTAGAAGCAAAAACTGCTACAAATACCAACAAACATCATGGGGAACAATATGATAGTCCAGCAGAGAAACGAGTCTATTATTTTGAAGATCAACGTAGTTATCACACCTTAAAAACTGGTTGGGTTTATGATGAGGGGCACTGGTATTATTTACTGAAGGATGGTGGATTTGATTCTCGCATCAACAGATTGACTGTTGGGGAACTAGCACGTGGTTGGGTTAAGGATTTTCCTCTTACATATGATGAAGATAAGCTAAAAGCTGCTCCATGGTATTATCTAGATCCAACAACTGGCATCATGCAAACAGGTTGGCAATATCTTGGTAACAAGTGGTACTACCTCCGTTCATCAGGAGCAATGGCAACTGGCTGGTATCAAGACGGCTCAACTTGGTATTATCTAGATGCTGAAAATGGTGATATGAAAACGGGCTGGCAAAACCTTGGGAACAAATGGTACTATCTCCGTTCATCAGGAGCAATGGCAACAGGTTGGTTCCAGATTAATGGCAAATGGTACTATGCTTATAGCTCAGGTGCTTTAGCAGTGAATACGACCGTAGATGGCTATTCTGTCAACTATAATGGCGAATGGATTCAATAATGAAAGAAGCGATTGTGAAGGAAACAATCGCTTTTTTTGTGAAAATATAATAAAATAGATAGGAGAGAATAAATACTTGTATGAAAAAATAAGACGGCTTTTTCGTCTAGTAAAAGGAAAAAATGACAAAAAAAGTTGGTGTCGGTCAGGCACATAGTAAGATTATTTTAATAGGAGAGCATGCGGTCGTTTACGGCTATCCTGCCATTTCCCTGCCTCTTTTGGAGGTGGAAGTGACTTGTAAGGTAGTTCCTGCAGCGAGTCCATGGCGTCTCTATGAGGAAGATACCTTGTCCATGGCAGTTTATGCTTCGCTGGAGTATTTGGATATCAAAGAAGCCTGTATTCGCTGTGAGATTGACTCGGCTATCCCTGAAAAACGGGGAATGGGTTCGTCAGCCGCTATCAGCATAGCAGCCATTCGTGCAGTATTTGACTACTATGAGGCTGATGTGCCTCATGATGTACTAGAAATCTTGGTCAATCGGGCTGAGATGATTGCCCATATGAATCCAAGTGGTTTGGATGCTAAAACCTGTCTCAGTGACCAACCTATTCGCTTTATTAAGAATGTAGGATTTACAGAGCTTGAGATGGATCTATCAGCCTATTTGGTGATTGCCGACACGGGCGTTTATGGTCATACACGTGAAGCCATCCAAGTGGTTCAGAGCAAGGGGAAGGATGCCCTACCGTTTTTACATGCCTTGGGAGAATTGACCCAGCAGGCAGAGGATGCGATTTCACGAAAAGATGCTGAAGGGCTGGGGAAAATCCTCAGTCAAGCACATTTACATTTAAAAGAAATTGGTGTCAGTAGCCCTGAGGCAGACTCTTTGGTTGAAACGGCTCTTAGTCATGGTGCTCTGGGTGCCAAGATGAGCGGTGGTGGCCTTGGAGGCTGTATTATCGCCTTGGTAGCCAATCTGGACCAAGCACAAGAACTAGCAGAAAGATTAGAAGAGAAAGGAGCTATTCAGACATGGATAGAGAGCCTGTAACAGTACGTTCCTACGCAAATATTGCTATTATCAAATATTGGGGAAAGAAACAAGAAAAAGAGATGGTTCCTGCTACTAGCAGTATTTCTCTGACTTTGGAAAATATGTACACAGAGACGACTTTATCGCCTTTACCAGCCAATGCGTCAGCTGATGCCTTTTATATAAATGGTCAGCTGCAAAATGAGGCGGAGCATGCCAAGATGAGTAAGATTATTGACCGTTACCGTCCAGATGGTGAAGGCTTTGTCCGCATCGATACTCAAAACAATATGCCGACAGCAGCGGGCCTGTCCTCAAGTTCTAGTGGTTTGTCTGCCTTGGTCAAGGCTTGCAATGCTTATTTTCAGCTTGGATTGGATAGAAGTCAGTTGGCGCAGGAGGCGAAGTTTGCCTCAGGCTCTTCTTCTCGGAGTTTTTATGGACCACTAGGTGCCTGGGATAAGGATAGCGGAGAAATTTACCCTGTAGAGACAGACTTGAAACTAGCTATGATTATGTTGGTGCTAGAGGATAAGAAAAAACCAATCTCTAGCCGTGACGGGATGAAACTCTGTGTGGAAACTTCGACGACTTTTGATGACTGGGTTCGTCAGTCTGAGAAAGACTATCAAGATATGCTGGTTTATCTCAAGGAAAATGACTTTGCCAAGGTTGGGGAATTGACTGAGAAAAATGCCCTGGCTATGCACGCTACGACCAAAACAGCATCACCAGCCTTTTCTTATCTGACCGATGCGACTTATGAAGCCATGGACTTTGTTCGCCAGCTTCGTGAACAAGGGGAAGCCTGCTACTTTACCATGGATGCTGGTCCCAATGTCAAGGTCCTCTGTCAGGAGAAAGACTTGGAGCATTTATCAGTAATCTTCGGTCAACGTTATCGCTTGATTGTGTCAAAAACAAAGGATTTGAGCCAAGATGATTGCTGTTAAAACTTGCGGAAAACTCTATTGGGCAGGCGAATATGCTATTTTAGAGCCTGGGCAGTTAGCCTTGATAAAGGCTATTCCCATCTATATGAAGGGCGAGATTGCTTTTTCTGATAGTTACCGTATTTATTCGGATATGTTTGATTTCGCAGTGGACTTGACACCAAATCCTGCTTACAGTTTGATTCAAGAAACGATTGCTTTAGTGGAAGATTTCCTTGTTTATCGTGGGCAAACCTTGCGGCCTTTTTCTCTAGAAATTCGTGGGAAAATGGAACGAGAAGGGAAAAAGTTTGGTTTAGGTTCTAGCGGTAGCGTCGTTGTCTTGGTTGTCAAGGCTTTACTGGCTCTGTATGATGTTTCTGTTGATCAGGAGCTCTTGTTCAAGCTGGCTAGTGCTGTCTTGCTCAAGCGAGGAGACAATGGTTCCATGGGAGACCTTGCCTGTATTGTGGCAGAGGATTTGGTTGTCTACCAGTCTTTTGATCGCCAGAAGGTAGCTGCTTGGTTGGAAGAAGAAAACTTGGCGACAGTTTTAGAGCGTGAGTGGGGCTTTTCAATTTTACAAGTGAAACCAACTTTAGAATGCGATTTCCTAGTGGGATGGACCAAGGAAGTGGCTGTATCAAGTCACATGGTCCAGCAAATTAAGCAAAATATAGATCAGAACTTTTTAACTTCCTCAAAAGAAACGGTAGCTGCTTTGGTAGAAGCCTTGGAGCAGGGGAAAGTAGAAAAAAGCATCGAGCAAGTGGGAAGAGCGAGCCAGCTCTTAGAAGGCTTGAGCGCAGATATTTACACACCTTCGCTTAGACAGCTGAAAGAAGCTAGTCAAGATTTGCAGGCTGTTGCCAAGAGTAGCGGCGCTGGTGGTGGTGACTGTGGCATTGCCTTGAGTTTTGATGCGCACTCAACTGAAACCCTAAAAAATCGTTGGGCCAATCTGGGGATTGAGCTCTTATACCAAGAAAGGATAGGACATGACGACAAATCGCAAGGATGAGCATATCCGCTATGCCCTTGAACAGAAAAGTTTCTATAATAGCTTTGATGAGGTGGAGCTGATTCATTCTTCCTTGCCTCTTTACGACCTGGAAGAAATCGATCTGTCGACAGAGTTTGCTGGTCGAAAGTGGGACTTTCCTTTTTATATCAATGCTATGACGGGTGGAAGCGATAAGGGAAGAGAAATCAATCAAAAACTGGCTCAAGTGGCGGAAGCCTGTGGTATTTTATTTGTAACGGGTTCTTATAGCGCAGCCCTCAAAGATCCAACAGATGACTCTTTTTTTGTCAAATCTAGTCATCCCAATCTCCTCCTTGGAACCAATATTGGATTGGACAAGCCTGTCGAGTTAGGACTTCAGACTGTAGAAGAGATGCATCCTCTTCTCCTGCAAGTGCATGTCAATGTCATGCAGGAATTACTCATGCCTGAAGGAGAAAGAAAGTTCAGAAGCTGGCAATCGCATCTAGCAGACTATAGCAAGCAAATCCCTGTCCCTATTGTTCTCAAGGAAGTTGGCTTTGGGATGGATGTGAAGACCATTGAAAGAGCCTATGAACTGGGTGTTCGAGCCTTTGATATATCGGGTCGTGGCGGTACCAGTTTTGCCTATATTGAAAACCGCCGTAGTGGCCAACGTGATTACCTCAATCAATGGGGCCAGTCCACCATGCAAGCCCTTCTCAATGCCCAAGACTGGAAAGACAAGGTCGAACTCTTGGTTAGTGGAGGGGTTCGAAATCCTCTGGATATGATTAAGTGCCTAGTCTTTGGTGCCAAAGCCGTGGGACTGTCTCGAACAGTTCTGGGATTGGTTGAAAACTACACGGTTGAAGAAGTAGTTGCCGTTGTTCAAGGCTGGAAAGCAGATCTACGCTTGATCATGTGTGCTCTTAATTGTGCCACCATAGCAGATCTACAAAAAGTAGACTATCTTCTCTACGGAAAATTAAAAGAAGCAAATGATCAGATGAAAAAGGCGTAACCACCGCCTTTTTTCCATCTGCAGACCGAGGTGACTTTTTTGAATTGTGATAAAATAGAAAGGAGAGGATGAACCTATGAGAAAATTTAAAATCTTTTTATTTATCGAAGCCTGTCTTTTGACAGGAGCTCTGATTTTAATGGTATCAGAGCATTTTTCGCGTTTTCTGCTGATTCTATTCCTCTTTTTGCTTTTGATTCGCTATTACACTGGTAAAGAGGGGAATAACCTCCTTTTAGTAGTGGCAACCATTCTCTTCTTTTTCATCGTCATGCTCAATCCTTTTGTGATTCTAGCTATTTTTGTTGCGGTCATCTATAGCCTTTTTCTTCTTTATCCGATGATGAACCAGGAAAAAGAGCAGACAAATTTAGTTTTTGAAGAGGTGGTGACGGTTAAGAAGGAGAAAAATCGTTGGTTTGGAAATCTTCATCATTTTTCAAGCTACCAGACTTGCCAGTTTGATGATATCAATCTTTTTCGTCTCATGGGCAAGGACACTATTCATCTGGAGAGGGTCATCTTAACCAATCACGACAATGTCATTATCCTCAGAAAGATGGTAGGAACGACCAAAATCATTGTACCTGTAGATGTAGAAGTCAGTCTCAGCGTTAACTGTCTCTATGGTGATTTGACTTTTTTCAACCAACCTAAGCGGGCCCTTCGCAATGAACACTATCATCAAGAAACCAAAGACTATCTTAAGAGTAACAAGAGTGTCAAGATTTTCTTGACCACTATGATTGGAGATGTGGAGGTGGTTAGAGGATGAAAAAACAAGCCTATGTAATCATTGCTCTCACCTCCATCCTGTTTGTCTTATTTTTCTCCCACAGCTTGCTGGAAATCCTTAACTTTGACTGGTCCATTTTCTTGCACGATATCGAAAAAACAGAAAAATTTGTCTTTTTGTTGTTGGTATTTAGCATGTCCATGACCTGCCTCTTAGCCCTGTTTTGGCGAGGTGTTGAAGAGTTTTCTCTCAGAAAAGTGCAGGCGAACCTTAAGCGATTATTGGCAGGGCAAGAAGTGGTTCAGGTTGCAGATCCAGATTTGGATGCCAGTTTCAAGTCCTTGTCAGGTAAACTTAATCTTCTGACAGAGGCTCTTCAAAAGGCTGAAAATCACAGCCTTGCTCAGGAAGAGGAAATCATTGAGAAGGAACGGAAGCGGATTGCTCGGGATTTGCACGATACAGTTAGTCAAGAGTTGTTTGCGGCTCACATGATTTTGTCAGGTGTCAGCCAGCAGGCTTTAAAGCTTGATAGAGAAAAGATGCAAATCCAGTTGCAGAGTGTCACAGCTATTTTAGAAACTGCCCAGAAGGATTTGCGAGTCTTGCTCTTGCATTTGCGACCAGTTGAACTAGAGCAGAAGAGTCTGGTTGAAGGGATTCAAATCCTCTTAAAAGAGCTTGAGGACAAGAGTGATCTCAAGGTTGGTTTCAAGCAAAATGTGACGCAATTGCCTAAGAAAATCGAGGAGCATATCTTCCGTATCCTGCAAGAGTTGATCAGCAATACCCTCCGCCATGCCCAGGCATCTTGTTTGGATGTTTACCTCTATCAGACGGATTTTGAATTGCAGCTGAAGGTGGTGGACAATGGGATTGGTTTCCAGTTAGGGAGTTTAGACGATTTGAGTTATGGACTCCGCAATATCAAGGAGCGGGTTGAAGATATGGCAGGGACGGTTCAGTTATTGACAGCACCCAAGCAAGGGTTGGCAGTTGATATCCGTATTCCCCTGCTCGATAAGGAATGATAAAGGAGTAAAGATGAAAATTTTACTAGTGGATGACCATGAAATGGTCCGATTGGGCTTGAAAAGCTACTTTGACCTCCAAGACGATGTAGAAGTTGTGGGCGAGGCAGCAAACGGTTCTCAGGGTATTGACTTGGCCTTGGAACTGCGTCCGGACGTTATTGTCATGGATATTGTCATGCCTGAGATGAATGGGATTGACGCGACCTTGGCCATCCTCAAAGAATGGCCCGAAGCTAAGATTTTGATTGTGACTTCGTACTTGGACAATGAAAAAATCATGCCTGTTTTAAATGCTGGTGCTCGGGGCTATATGCTCAAGACTTCTAGTGCAGATGAATTGCTACACGCTGTTCGTAAGGTGTCTGCTGGTGAGTTGGCTATTGAACAAGAGGTCAGCAAGAAGGTCGAATACCACCGCAATCACATAGAACTACATGAAGACTTGACTGCGCGTGAGCGAGATGTTCTCCAACTCATCGCCAAGGGCTACGAAAATCAGCGAATCGCAGATGAACTTTTTATCTCTCTCAAGACGGTCAAGACCCACGTGTCCAACATTCTTGCCAAACTTGAAGTCAGCGATCGTACCCAGGCTGCAGTCTATGCCTTTCAGCACCACTTGGTGGGGCGTGAGGACTTTTAACAGATATGCAAAAATAATATTTGAGAAATAGCTGACCTTAGTATCAAGGAAGCAAGCAAGTACCTTTCCTATCGTTGAAAAGCGCATTCATTACTTGAAAAAAGTCGCCCATTTATGTTATAATAGACTGTATTTAAAAAATTTTAAGGAGAAATGACAGAATGTCTGTATCATTTGAAAACAAAAAAACAAACCGTGGTGTCTTGACTTTCACTATCTCTCAAGACCAAATCAAACCAGAATTGGACC
Organism: Streptococcus sp. CF7_Ac1-8; assembly: GCF_024295435.1. Lineage (GTDB taxonomy): Bacteria > Bacillota > Bacilli > Lactobacillales > Streptococcaceae > Streptococcus > Streptococcus mitis_AP. The sequence continues at coordinate 8,307 of NZ_JANCPI010000006.1, forward strand.
GTGTCTTCAACTCAGTGAAGAAATCTCTTAATGTTCCAGGTTTCCGTAAAGGTCACCTTCCACGTCCTATTTTCGACAAAAAATTTGGTGAAGAGTCACTTTACCAAGACGTTATGAACGCTCTTTTGCCAAACGCTTATGAAGCAGCTGTTAAAGAAGCTGGTCTTGAAGTCGTTGCTCAACCAAAAATTGACGTAACTTCAATGGAAAAAGGTCAAGACTGGGTTATCACAGCTGAAGTCGTTACAAAACCTGAAGTAAAATTGGGTGACTACAAAAACCTTGAAGTATCAGTAGATGTAGAAAAAGAAGTAACTGATGCTGACGTTGAAGAGCGTATCGAACGCGAACGCAACAACTTGGCTGAATTGGTTATCAAAGAAGCTGCTGCTGAAAACGGCGACACTGTTGTCATCGATTTCGTTGGTTCTATTGACGATGTTGAATTTGACGGTGGAAAAGGTGAAAACTTCTCACTTGGACTTGGTTCAGGTCAATTCATCCCTGGTTTTGAAGACCAATTGGTAGGTCACTCAGCTGGCGAAACTGTTGATGTTATCGTAACATTCCCAGAAGACTACCAAGCAGAAGACCTTGCAGGTAAAGAAGCTAAATTCGTAACAACTATCCACGAAGTAAAAGCTAAAGAAGTTCCAGCTCTTGACGATGAGCTTGCAAAAGACATCGATGAAGAAGTTGAAACACTTGCTGAATTGAAAGAAAAATACCGCAAGGAATTGGCTGCTGCTAAAGAAGAAGCTTACAAAGATGCAGTTGAAGGTGCAGCAATTGATAAAGCTGTAGAAAACGCTGAAATCGTAGAACTTCCAGAAGAAATGATTCACGAAGAAGTTCATCGTTCAGTAAACGAATTCCTTGGAAACTTGCAACGTCAAGGTATCAATCCTGACATGTACTTCCAAATCACTGGAACTACTCAAGAAGACCTTCACAAACAATACGAAGCAGAAGCTGAGTCACGTACTAAGACTAACCTTGTTATCGAAGCAGTTGCCAAAGCTGAAGGATTTGACGCTTCAGAAGAAGAAATTCAAAAAGAAATCGAGCAATTGGCTGCAGATTACAACATGGAAGTTGCACAAGTACAAAGCTTGCTTTCAGCTGATATGTTGAAACACGATATCACAATCAAAAAAGCTGTTGAATTGATTACAAGCACAGCAACAGTTAAATAATCTTAATAAACAAAAATCCCACCTGAATTGGTGGGTTTTCTTATACACTATTTTCCAAAAATCTCTTTGAGGTCTGCTTCTGTAATCCCAATCATGGCTGGGATGCTGTCCCAGTTTTCTTCTGTTAGGATGTAGGATTGTTCAGAGGTACTTGATGTGGCTGTTTCAGAGACAGTTTGTTGCTTTTCTTCAACAGTTTCCAATAAATCACTGAAGCGTTCAATCAGATAGGTTTTTCGGGCAGTTCCGATATGCTGGGTAGCATAGTCGAAAGCCTGTAATTCGCCTAGTAAGATAAGCTTGCTTTTGGCACGAGTAATGGCTGTGTAGATGAGATTGCGCTCCAGCATTCGCCTACTAGCACTAGTGATAGGCAGTATGACAACAGGGAACTCACTTCCCTGTGATTTATGGATACTCATAGCATAGGCCAAGCGAATCTTGTACCATTCGTTACGTGGGTAAGAGACCTCATTGCCATCAAAATCAATGACAATCTCATCTTGTTTCGACTCGGTGTATTTACCAGGAATCAAGTCTGTGATAGCTCCCAAATCTCCATTAAAGACATTGATTTCAGCATCGTTGACCAGGTGAATGACCTTGTCGCCCTTACGATAGTGGCACTGGGGGGCTTCAAAACTAAGTTGGTCTTTTTGTGGTGGGTTCAGGAGGTCTTGCATGAGCTGGTTGATGGCATCAATCCCTGCAGTCCCTCGGTACATGGGAGCCAGAACTTGGATATCACGGGCAGGAATACCACTTCTGAGGGCAGCTCCTAAGATTTTCTCAATGGTAGCAGGAATATGGCCACTAGCAATTTCAAAGTAAGAACGGTCAGCTTTTTTCTGGGTGAAATCAGCTGGTAAGATGCCCTGTCGAATCTGACTAGCTAGGGTGACGATGGTTGATTCTTCGCTTTGCCGGTAAATTTTTTCCAAGCGAGTCTGAGGGATCAAAGGAATATGAAGGAGGTCAGCTAGAACTTGTCCAGGGCTGACAGACGGTAGCTGATCGCTATCTCCCACGATGAGAATTTTACTGTTAGAAGAGATGTTTGAGAAGAGTTGATTGGCCAGCCAAGTATCCACCATAGAAAATTCATCTACGATGATAAAGTCAGCATCTAGATAATCTTCCAGATGACTGGTATCATCGTCGCCTGTCATTCCCAAGTGGCGGTGTATGGTCGCGCTCGGTAAGCCTGTCAATTCATTCATGCGCCGAGCAGCTCGACCAGTTGGAGCAGCAAGAAGAATGGGCAGATTGCTTTTTTTCCTGAGGTCAAGTCCTTCTAAAAGGGCATAAACAGCGATGATACCATTGATAACCGTTGTCTTACCAGTACCAGGCCCACCTGTTAGGATAAAGATCTTGTTCTGGATAGCGTCGCAGATAGCCTGTTTTTGAATGCTATCATACTCAATCCCCAGCTCATCCTCGACAGTAGCGATATGTTTTCGAATAGTTTCTAAATTCTGGCTCTTTTGTTTTCCTTTTTCAAGGATGCGAACCAAGTGACTACGGATACCCTCCTCAGCGAAAAAGAGGCTGTTGTCAAAAATCTTGGTATCAATCTGCTGAACCTTGTCTTCTTCGATTAGGTAGGAGAGTTCTCGAGCCACTTGACTGGGATCTAGTTCTACGGGACGGGAAGATTCAAGGAGAGTAAGGGTTTGTTCCAGCAAGTCCCGTGCTTCAACATAGGTATCCCCTGTTTCCATACAGGCATGAAAAAGACTGTGAACTAGACCGGCACGAAAACGCTCAGGAGCCTGACTTTCGATGCCTAGTTCTTCCGATAATTGGTCAGCAATAGTAAATCCCAATCCTTTGATATCCTCAACTAACTGGTAGGGATAATTTTCAACCACATCAAGGGTTTCTTCCTTGTAAAAGTCTTGAATTTGAAAGGCTAGTTTATTGGGAATGCCGTAGTTAGCTAGTTTGGCCAAGACCATCTCCGTTCCATAGTTGAGACGGAGAGTGGAGACGAAAGCCTCGCGATTTTTGGTAGAGAGACCTGCGATGCCTTCTAGCTTTTCTGGGTGTTGCAAAATTTCGTCAATGGTATTGTCGCCATAGGTGTCCACGATTTTCTGAGCTGTCTTGAGACCAATCCCCTTGAAATGGCTACTTGAAAAGTACTTGACCAAGCCCTTGCTAGTTGGTTTTGCGCGTTCATAACGGCTAATTTGCAGTTGTTCCCCATACTTGGAGTGCTGGACAATTTGTCCCCAAAAAGTATAGTCTTCTCCCTCAATCACGTCAGCCATGGTACCCGTGACAATGATTTCAAAATCATCAAAATTCTCTGCGTCCGTATCGTCGATTTCTAGGAGAAGGATGCGATAAAAATTGCTGGGATTTTCAAAAATAATCCGTTCAATAGTTCCTGAAAAATAAACTTCCATAAGATTCCTTTGCATAAATAGGTGAGAGTTAATACTCTTCGAAAATCTCTTCAAACCACGTCAGCTTCGCCTTGCCGTATATATGTTACTGACTTCGTCAGTTCTATCCACAACCTCAAAACAGTGTTTTGAGCTGACTTCGTCAGTTCTATCTACAACCTCAAAGCAGTGCTTTGAGCAACCTGCGGCTAGCTTCCTAGTTTGCTCTTTGATTTTCATTGAGTATAACTTTGTTTCTATCTTAATCAAACTGGATAGTGAATAATCATATTCTCACGATAGAAGAAGAGGCTGAGATTCTTGATTCTCGGCCTCTTAGGTCTCTTAAAATGTTCCGATGCGGGTTATTGGCCAGAAGCGGAATTTAGCTTCCCCTGTGATATCTTTTGCTTTGAAGGTACCTACGTGGCGGCTGTCGCTCGAAACCAAGCGGTCGTCTCCGAGGAGAAGATATTCTCCTTCTGGGACAGTAAAGCTAAAGTTGGTATTGTAATTGACATCAACTGTGAAGGCTTGAGCCTTTTGAGCGATGCTTCTAAAGAAAGTGCCTTTATTTCCTTCAAAGCCCTTGCCTGAGTAGGTGCTTTGAAGTTTGTCATCCTTGAAACGTTTGATGTAGTCAGCTAGGTAAGGTTCGTCAGTCTCTTTGTCATTTATGTAAAGTTTATCGTTTTCGTAACGGATGGTGTCGCCAGGCATTCCGATGACACGTTTGACAATGTCCTTATTGCCATCTTCCTCATGGGCCACCACGATATCAAAACGGTCAATAGGGAGGTGTTTGACAACAAAGAGGATTTCGCCATCTGCTAGGGTAGGATCCATGGAATGTCCTTCTACGCGGACATTACTCCAAAAAAAGATACGACTTAAAGCTAGTAATGACAGAATTAGGAGGAACAATCCCCACTCTTTTAAGAAATTTTTAAATGAATTCATAACTTACCTTTCTAAGCGTTTTTTCGCTTTTTCAGTATTTTTAAAGTGCAGTTTGGCGCAGAAATTGAGTCCTTGCATACCATAGGCTTGCAAAATCTGGCTAGCTACCTTATCAGAAGCCGTTCCAGCTCCACTTGGAAGTTGATAGCCCAGTTCTCGTCCTAGATTTTCAAGGTTTTCCAGAAAGAGATCACGCGCAATGATAGAAGAAACTGCTACAGCCAAGTATTTGCTTTCAGCCTTTTCTTCTAAGCTGATAGGATTACTGAAACGATTGGCCTCTTGTGCTAAATACTTGTCATAATTTTTAGCACTGGTGAAAGCATCAATCACAATTTTCTCAGGCTGAACACCTTTTTGAAGGAGGAGATAGATAGCCTGATTATGGAGAGCAACCTTAACCGAAACAGCATTGTAGCGGTCTCCGATGACCTCGTTGTACTTGCTTGGCGAGAGAAGCAGTGCCTGATGCTGGATTTTTTCCTTGAGGATAGGGGCAATCTGACGGATTTTTAGGTCGGTCAGAGTCTTGGAATCCCCCACACCGAGTTGGCGTAAGAAATCATGCTGGTCTGGAGTGACAAAGGAAGCCACAACTGCAAGCCCACCAAAGTAGGAACCATTTCCCACCTCATCTGTCCCAATCAAAGGGAGATTTTGTCCGCTTATTTCCTCTAGAACTTGATAGCCAAAGAAACGAGCATATTTCTCAGCCCCTTCACCCTGAAGCAAGACCTTTCCAGAAGTATAGATAGAAACGGTAGCTTGAGGTAGTCGCAAAAAGTAGCGAATATAAGGATTCTTGCTGGGAGCCAGACTGTTTCGATAGTGTTCAAGAAAAGCCTGAATCTCCTTTTCGCTTGGTGTGAGTGTTATACTTGCCATAGTTTCTATTGTACCATAAAAGCAGGCAAATTTGTAAAAACTGACAAAGTTAGCGAATTTTGGTATAATATCGTGAGGTGAATTTTATGGCAAATCTAAATCGATTCAAATTTACATTCGGGAAAAAATCATTAACCTTGACAAGCGAGCATGATAATCTCTTTATGGAGGAAATCGCCAAGGTTGCGACAGAAAAATACCAAGCAATTAAAGAACAAATGCCTAGTGCAGACGATGAAACAATCGCTCTTTTGTTGGCAGTTAACTGTTTATCAACTCAACTCAGTCGTGAGATTGAATTTGATGATAAGGAGCAAGAGTTAGAAGAACTCCGTCACAAACTCGTGACTTGTAAGCAAGAACAGAGCAAGATTGAGGATTCCTTATGATTTCACTCCTTCTTCTATTGGTCTTGGCTTGGGGATTTTATATCGGCTATCGGAGAGGCCTGCTCTTACAGGTTTATTACCTGATTTCAGCCATGGCATCGGCTTTTGTGGCTGGCCAGTTTTATAAGGGACTTGGAGAGCAATTTCATTTGCTACTCCCTTATGCAAATCCGCAGGAAGGTCAGGGAACTTTCTTTTTCCCATCGGATCAACTTTTTCAGTTGGATAAGGTCTTTTACGCAGGGATTGGCTACTTGCTTGTATTTGGGATTGTCTATAGCATCGGTCGTTTACTTGGTCTCCTCTTACACTTGATTCCTAGTAAAAAACTGGGTGGTAAGTTATTCCAAGTTTCAGCAGGGATCTTGTCCATGTTGGTGACCTTATTTGTCTTGCAAATGGCTTTGACAATTTTGGCGACCATTCCCATGGTGGCTATACAAAATCCTCTTGAAAAGAGCATCGTCGCAAAACACATCATCCAGAGCATACCGGTAACAACCAGTTGGCTCAAACAAATCTGGGTGACAAATTTAATCGGATAAAAAGGGCAGGAATTTTCCTAGCCCTTTGTTTACAGATTTGACTGAATGTAAAAAGCTACTACACCTAGACATTCAAAGACAAGGAAATAAAGATGAATAAGAAAATATTAGAAACATTAGAGTTCAATAAGGTCAAGGCCTTGTTTGAACCTCATTTGTTGACAGAGCAGGGCTTGGAGCAACTGAGACAGCTAGCTCCAACTGCTAAGGCAGATAAAATCAAACAGGCTTTTGCTGAGATGAAGGAAATGCAGGCACTCTTCGTCGAGCAACCGCATTTTACCATTCTCGCAACCAAGGAAATTGCAGGAGTCTGTAAGCGGTTGGAGATGGGGGCAGATCTCAATATCGAGGAGTTCCTTCTCTTGAAGCGGGTGCTTCTTGCTAGCCGAGAACTGCAAAGTTTTTACGCCAATCTGGAAAATGTTAGCTTGGAAGAATTAGCTCTTTGGTTTGAGAAATTACACGATTTTCCGCAATTACAAGGAAATCTCCAGGCCTTTAATGATGCAGGTTTTATTGAAAATTTTGCCAGTGAAGAATTAGCGCGCATCCGTCGAAAAATCCATGATAGCGAGAGTCAGGTGCGCGATGTTTTACAGGATCTGCTCAAGCAAAAAGCGCAGATGTTGACAGAAGGAATCGTTGCAAGCAGAAATGGCCGTCAGGTTTTACCTGTCAAAAACACCTACCGCAATAAGATTGCAGGTGTCGTTCATGATATTTCTGCTAGTGGAAACACCGTCTATATCGAACCCCGTGAGGTGGTCAAACTGAGCGAAGAAATTGCCAGTTTACGAGCAGATGAGCGCTATGAAATGCTTCGCATTCTCCAAGAAATTTCTGAACGTGTCCGCCCTCATGCGGCTGAGATTGCCAATGACGCTTGGATTATTGGCCATTTAGACTTGATTCGTGCCAAGGTTCGTTTTATCCAAGAAAGGCAAGCAGTTGTTCCTCAGCTATCAGAAAATCAAGAGATTCAACTGCTCCATGTCTGCCATCCTTTGGTTCAAAATGCCGTCGCAAATGATGTCCATTTTGGCCAAGATTTAACAGCGATTGTCATTACAGGTCCCAATACAGGTGGGAAGACCATCATGCTCAAGACTCTGGGCTTGACACAAGTGATGGCCCAGTCCGGTTTGCCGATTTTAGCAGACAAGGGAAGCCGTGTTGGTATTTTTGAAGAAATCTTTGCTGATATTGGCGATGAGCAGTCTATTGAGCAGAGCTTGTCTACCTTCTCTAGCCACATGACCAATATTGTGGATATTCTTGGCAAGGTCAACCAGCATTCGCTCTTGCTCTTGGATGAGTTGGGGGCTGGTACAGATCCCCAAGAGGGAGCTGCCCTTGCTATGGCTATTCTGGAGGACCTTCGCCTACGTCAAGTCAAGACCATGGCAACCACCCACTATCCAGAACTTAAGGCCTATGGTATCGAGACAGCTTTTGTGCAAAACGCCAGTATGGAGTTTGATACTGCGACTCTTCGTCCAACCTATCGCTTTATGCAGGGTGTGCCTGGCCGAAGCAATGCCTTTGAAATTGCCAAACGCCTAGGTTTATCTGAAGTTATCGTAGGAGATGCCAGTCAGCAGGTCGATCAGGACAATGATGTCAATCGGATTATTGAGCAGCTGGAAGAGCAGACGCTAGAGAGTCGCAAACGCTTGGACAATATCCGTGAGGTGGAGCAAGAAAATCTCAAGATGAACCGTGCTCTCAAAAAACTTTACAACGAGCTTAATCGTGAAAAGGAAACCGAGCTTAACAAGGCGCGTGAACAGGCTGCTGAGATTGTGGACATGGCTCTGAGTGAAAGTGACCAGATTCTCAAAAATCTCCACAGCAAATCCCAACTCAAGCCCCACGAAATCATTGAAGCCAAGGCCAAGTTGAAAAAATTGGCTCCTGAAAAAGTAGATTTGTCTAAAAACAAGGTTCTTCAAAAGGCCAAGAAAAAACGAGCTCCAAAGGTGGGAGATGATATCGTTGTTCTCAGTTATGGACAGCGTGGTACCTTGACCAGTCAACTCAAAGATGGCCGCTGGGAAGCCCAGGTCGGCTTAATTAAGATGACCTTGGAAGAAAAAGAGTTTGACCTCGTTCAAGCCCAGCAAGAAAAGCAAGTCAAGAAGAAACAGGTCAATGTCGTGAAACGAACTTCTGGTCGTGGCCCACAAGCCAGACTGGATCTTCGAGGCAAACGTTACGAAGAAGCAATGAATGAGCTAGATGCTTTTATCGACCAAGCCTTGCTTAATAATATGGCTCAAGTAGATATCATCCATGGTATCGGAACAGGTGTCATCCGTGAAGGTGTCACCAAATACCTACAAAGAAACAAGCATGTCAAGAGTTTCGGCTATGCCCCACAAAATGCTGGAGGCAGTGGTGCGACTATTGTCACTTTTAAAGGATAGCAGTATTCCGGGCTTTATACAGTAAAAACTGTTGAATTAAGTTTTACTAATAAACACATTGACAAAAGCCAACATTTTTTGTAAAATAAGAATCAATTAAATACCAACACCGAATGAAGTTTAATAGAAGTGGCGAATCGTTTGATTTTCCATGACTGTAAATGGACGGAACTCTGGAGAGACCGTAAAGGCACCGAAGGGGCAAGGCAGGCAACTGCTCAAACTCTCAGGTAAAAGGACAGAGCTAGGATAGACCGCTTTTTAGCATTTATCTAAGCATTCCAGAGTACATGTATCTTGCATGTGCTCTTTCTTTTGGGGTTGAAAAGATAGGAGAAGGAAATGTTAGAATTGCTTAAATCAATTGATGCTTTTGCTTGGGGCCCCCCCCTCTTGATTCTCTTGGTCGGGACAGGGATTTACCTAACTGCCCGTCTAGGCCTCTTGCAGGTTTTGCGTCTGCCCAAGGCCTTCCAGCTTATTTTTACTAAGGACAAGGGGCATGGAGATGTATCCAGCTTTGCAGCACTATGTACAGCCCTAGCAGCGACAGTTGGTACGGGAAATATTATCGGGGTAGCTACAGCTATCAAGGTCGGTGGACCAGGAGCACTCTTTTGGATGTGGATGGCCGCTTTCTTTGGGATGGCTACCAAGTATGCGGAAGGACTTTTGGCGATTAAATACCGCACAAAGGACGACCATGGTGCAGTAGCGGGAGGTCCAATGCACTATATCCTTCTAGGGATGGGAGAAAAGTGGCGTCCCCTTGCCATCTTCTTTGCCCTAGCAGGTGTGCTAGTAGCTTTGTTGGGAATCGGAACCTTTACCCAGGTAAACTCGATTACAGAATCTATCCAAAATACAACCGCTATTTCGCCAGCCATCACAGCTCTTGTGTTATCTGTCTTTGTAGCAATTGCAGTCTTTGGCGGGCTCAAGTCCATTTCAAAGGTTTCAACTACTGTTGTTCCTTTTATGGCTATCATTTATATTTTGGGAACTCTGACAGTTATTTTCTTTAATATAGGGGAAATCCCTGCCACAATCGCTTTAATCTTGACATCCGCTTTTAGTCCTGTTGCTGCGGTAGGTGGATTTGCCGGTGCTAGCATTCGGATGGCTATTCAAAACGGTGTGGCGCGTGGTGTATTCTCAAACGAATCTGGTCTGGGTTCTGCTCCCATTGCAGCTGCTGCAGCTAAGACAAACGAACCAGTAGAGCAAGGTTTGATTTCCATGACAGGAACCTTTATTGACACCCTCATTATCTGTACTCTGACTGGTTTGACCATCTTGGTGACTGGTGTTTGGAGTGGTGACTTAAATGGGGTTGCCTTGACTCAGTCAGCCTTCTCAACAGTCTTTTCACACTTTGGACCTGCTCTCTTAACAATCTTCCTTGTGCTCTTTGCCTTTACAACGATTCTTGGTTGGAACTACTATGGAGAACGCTGTTTCGAGTTCCTCTTTGGGGTTCGCTTTATCTGGCTCTACCGTGTGGTCTTTGTACTCATGGTCTTGTTGGGAGGATTTATCGAGTTGGATATGGTTTGGATTATCGCAGATATTGTCAATGCCTTGATGGCTCTGCCAAATTTGATTGCCCTCTTAGTTTTATCGCCAGTCGTTATTGCTGAGACTAAAAAGTATTTTGACAAATAATGAAATCACACAGCTCGTGTGATTTTTTGCTTTCATAAAAAATTTCTATCAGTGCAATTTAAAATATATATTATACACGGTATAGAATCTGTGATAGACTAGATTTCAACAACATGAAAAGAGGTTTTATGATGACAACATTTACTATCCATACAGTCGAATCAGCACCATCAGAAGTAAAAGAAGTTCTTGAAACAGTAGAAAAAGATAACAATGGCTATATTCCCAACCTAATCGGTCTCTTGGCTAATGCACCTACCGCCTTAGAAGCCTACAGAACTGTCGGAGCCATCAACCGTCGCAATAGCCTGACACCAGTTGAGCGTGAAGTGGTGCAAATCACGGCAGCTGTAACTAATGGTTGTGCTTTCTGCGTGGCAGGTCACACAGCTTTTTCCATCAAACAAATCCAGATGAATGATGACCTTCTGCAAGCCCTTCGCAATCGCACTCCAATTGAAACAGATCCTAAATTGGACACCCTAGCTAAGTTTACCTTGGCTGTAATCAATACCAAGGGACGTGTAGGAGATGAAGCCTTGGCTGAGTTTCTAGAAGCTGGATACACTCAACAAAATGCCTTGGATGTGGTTCTTGGTGTCAGCCTAGCAAGCCTCTGTAACTATGCCAACAACCTAGCCAATACCCCAATTAACCCAGAATTGCAACCTTATGCTTAATTCATATCTGAGTAAAATGAAGTCTGAAATAATTTGACTTCATTTTTTATCCCCTCATTTAAGCGCTTTTATGCTATACTGAAACTAACATGATTATTGGAGGTTAGAATGAAAAAACTCCCCTTGGTATTTTCTGGATGTTTGCTAGGTTTAGCAGGAGCTGGAAATCTTATTTTAGATACGTTGCCGGTTCTGTCCCATCTATTTAGTCTGACAGGTTTAATTTTGTGGATATTCTTTCTTATTCTTCATCTCTTTAATTGGAAAGAAACCAAGCAAGAATTGACCAAACCTCCTCTTTTGTCAGGAATGGCGACTTTTCCCATGGCTGGGATGATTTTATCGACTTATGTTTTTCGCGTCTTCCCTCATCTTCCTTTGGTAGCGCAAGGACTCTGGTGGTTTTCATTTCTCTTGGATGTAGCCCTGATTGCTGGTTTTACCATTAAATTTGCCTGTCCGGGGTGGAGGGTTCATGCTACTCCAAGCTGGACGGTTCTCTATGTGGGGATAGCAGTGGCTGCCTTGACCTATCCTCTTGTAGGTATCATCGAAATTGCCTATGCGACCTTGAGTTTTGGTTTTCTCCTAACCTTCTATCTCTATCCCCTTATTTATAGTGATTTAAAGAAACAACCACTCCCCGTAGCCTTGCTTGGTCAAGAAGGAATCTACTGTGCTCCTTTCTCTCTACTCTTGGCTTCCCTAGTTCGAGTTGGAGGAGAGAGCCTACCGACTTGGCTATTAGTTGTGATGATTTTGGCTTCCCAATCCTTCTTTTTCTTTGTTTTGACTCGCCTGCCCAACATTTTAAAACATGGCTTTCAACCAGCCTTTTCAGCCCTCACCTTCCCAACTATTATCACGGCTACCTCGCTCAAGATGGCTCAGGGAATCTTGAAACTTCCATTTTTGGATTATTTAGTACTGGCTGAAACCGCTATTTGCTTAATTATTTTAGTCTTTGTACTAGGTTCTTATCTGAATTGGTTACGAAAAAAGGTCTAGCTAGAAATAGCTAAACCTTATTTTTTATGGTTTGATAACCTCAGCTCCGCCCATGTATGGACGAAGTGCTTCTGGGATGGTCACAGAACCATCTTCATTTTGGTAGTTTTCAAGAATAGCAGCCACTGTACGTCCAACTGCAAGTCCAGAACCGTTCAAGGTATGGAGGAGTTTCACCTTGCCGTCTGCTTCATCACGGTAACGGATTTGGGCACGACGGGCTTGGAAATCTTCTGTGTTTGAACAACTTGAGATTTCACGGTAGGTATTTTGCGCTGGAATCCAAACTTCCAAGTCGTAAGTTTTAGCAGCTGAGAAGCCCATATCTCCTGTAGAGAGAGCAACGACACGGTATGGAAGGTTAAGTTTTTGAAGGATATTTTCAGCGTTGGCTGTCATTTTTTCCAATTCTTCATAAGATTCTTCTGGCTTGGCAAATTTAACCATTTCAACCTTGTGGAATTGGTGCAAACGAATCAAGCCACGAGTATCACGACCGGCAGAACCAGCCTCAGAACGGAATGATGGACTCATAGCAGTGAAGTAGATTGGCAGGTCTTTACCGTCCAGGATTTCATCACGGTAGTAGTTTGTCAGAGGAACTTCAGCTGTAGGAATAAGGACGTAATTGCTATCGCTGAGTTCAAAAGTATCTTCCTTGAATTTTGGATATTGACCAGTACCAAACATAGAGTCATGGTTAACCATGTAAGGCGTGATGACTTCCGTATAGCCTTCTTTTCCATGTTCATCCAACATAAAGTTGTAGATGGCACGTTCCAAACGAGCACCGAGACCTTTATAGAAGAGGAAACGAGCGCCTGTTACCTTACCACCGCGTTCCCAGTCAAGGATACCAAGATCTTCACCAAGATCCCAGTGAGCTTTTGGCTCGAAATCGAACTCGCGTGGAGTACCCCAACGGCGAACTTCCACATTGTCATCTTCGTCAGCCCCAACAGGAACGCTGTCAGCTGGGATGTTTGGAAGAGTAGTAGTAAATTCTGTCAATTTAGCATCGATTTCTGCCAATTCAGCATCCAAGGCTTTGACTTCAGCAGATAGAGTTTGCATGGCAGCAATCTTGTCATCTGCATTTTCCTTGTTGCGTTTGGCTTGGGCAATCTCAGCAGAAACTGTGTTACGTTCTGCTTTTAAAGTTTCAACCTTGACCAAGATGTCACGACGTTTAGCATCGATTTCTTTCATCTCGTTTAAGATAGCAGCATCTACACCACGTGTAGCTAATTTTTCTGCGACAGCATCAAAGTCTGTACGAATACGTTTGATATCTAACATAAGAACTCCTTTATGAAAAAAGCACACCTGACAAAGCGTTGGAGTGGCAGGGCCACGGTTCCATCCAACTTCACAGGTGTGCACTTGATTGTGTATGTAATTGTTACTAACGGTAGAATTTCACCTATCCCTCCTATCTGCTCGCAGCACCCGCAGACTTTCTGAAAGAAGAAGATAACCTACTTATCCGTTGCTATGATTATACTAAAGTTTCTACTTTTTTGCAAATAGATTTTTAAATTTTTGCCCAATGGTCTGAATTAGGGTTGGAAGCTTGACGACCTTGTCATTGCCCAATTTTTCACGCGCAATTTTGAGAATGGCACCTGAGTCTTTTGAAGCAAAGAGGAATTTTCCTCTGTCTGTAAAGACTTCGAAGTGGCGACTGATTTTTCGCCCAGTGACATTGGCTCCAATCTGGTTGATATGGCTCCAAGGAATCTGGATAAATTGTTCGACATTGACATCTGGGTAAAATTCCAGAGCCTGATCTCCGACTAGGAATTTCCCAACTTTCCCAGCTATAGAGAGGTAGGAAGTGCCTGTCGTATTGAGGAGCACTGTTTTGTTAAGCGATTGGGCCATGATTAGTCTTCCTTACTTTCACCGAAAAAGGCATTGTAGAGGGCTTTGATTGCTGCTTTCTCTTGGTCTTTATTGACAACAAACATGATAGAAACTTCACTAGAACCTTGAGACATCATCTGGATGTTGATCTTGTTTTCAGATAGCGCGCGCGTTGCAGTAGCAGTTACTCCAATATGACTCTTCATCTTTTCACCAACAATCATAATGATAGAAAGGTCGTGTTCGATTTCTGCATGGTCTACCTCAGCCTTTTGCACCAACTGACGAAGGATTTCTTCTTCCTTGATAGGAGTTAGTTCGCGAGAACGGAGAATGATTGAAAGATCGTCGATACCTGTTGGCATATGTTCCCAACCAATGTTGAGGTCTTCAAGGATTTGCAGAACCTTGCGTCCAAATCCAATCTCACGGTTCATGAGGTATTTGGACATGTTGATGCTGACAAAGCCAGAGTCACCAGCAATTCCCACAACTGGAAATTCATCACTACTGTGTTTTAGAACGATACGAGTACCTGGATGGTCAGGATTGTTGGTGTTCTTGATAACTAGAGGAATTTTTCCACGGTAGGCAGGTAGAAGAGCTTCATCATGAAGGACTGAGAATCCTGCATAGGCCAACTCACGCATTTCACGATAGGTTAATTCAGGGATAGAATGTGGTTGATGGATTATACCAGGGTGGGCAGCAAAGATACCATCAACGTCCGTAAAGTTTTCATAGAGGTCGGCTTTTACACCAGCAGCAATGATAGAACCAGTGATATCAGAGCCTCCACGTGAGAAGGTACAAATTTGATTTTCCTTGGTAACCCCAAAGAAACCAGGAATGACCAGAACTTCATTTGCATTGGTCAATTCTTCAATCTTGTCATAACTTGATGGAATGATGCGAGCGTTACCAGGTTCACTTGTGACCATAATACCAGCTTCTCTAGGGTGCACATAGCGTGCATCAATACCATTTTGATTAAAGTAGGCAGCAATCAATTTAGCATTGTTATTTTCACCCGCTGCGAGGAAAGTATCGTAGAGAAATTCATTTTCATCAATAGGAAGAGTGGCCAAGGCGCGAATGCTTTTTGAAATTTTTTCTAGAACAGCTGGCTTCAGTCCCAATTCGCTTACCATAGCAGCATAGCGGTCGATAATCCAATTTTGACTCTTGCTAATATCGTTACCAGCGACATAATCACGGTAGTATTTAATCAAGGCATCCGTAACCTTAGTGTCTTCAGCGTTTCGTTTACCAGGTGCAGAAACGACTACAAAACGACGCTCTGGATCGCTTTTGACGATGTTTAAAACTTTTTCTAATTGACCAGCAGAGGCAAGAGAGCTACCTCCAAATTTAACAACCTTCATAAGAACTCCTAAAGTAAGTATTTTATACGATTATAGCAGAAAGAAAGTCTTTTTTCAATGAAGAAAATAAGATGCGTTCTAGTATAAAGCGAGCCTTTCTAATCGGCTGAGACACTTTTAGTCGATTTTTTTATTGCTTTCTGCTCCTAAAAAAGATATACTTTGATAATAAAATAATTTAAATCGCTTATAAAACAAAAAGGAGTCCTGATGGAACACATTATTTATCAGCTTGAAGAGGATTTAGCAATCATTACGTTAAACCGTCCTGAGGTCGCTAACGGTTTCCACATTCCC
Organism: Streptococcus sp. CF7_Ac1-8; assembly: GCF_024295435.1. Classification (GTDB taxonomy): domain Bacteria; phylum Bacillota; class Bacilli; order Lactobacillales; family Streptococcaceae; genus Streptococcus; species Streptococcus mitis_AP. The sequence continues at coordinate 24,005 of NZ_JANCPI010000006.1, forward strand.
ATGTGTGAGGAGATTTTAGAAGCTCTGATTTTGGCAGAAGAGGATCCGGCTGTGCATTTTGTCTTAATCAACGCGAATGGCAAAGTCTTCTCTGTTGGGGGAGATTTGGTTGAGATGAAGCGAGCAGTCGATGAGGATGATATTCCATCATTGACGAAAATCGCAGAATTGGTCAATACTATTTCTTATAAAATCAAGCAAATTGCTAAACCTGTCTTGATGGAGGTTGATGGGGCTGTTGCAGGTGCCGCAGCAAATATGGCTGTTGCTGCAGATTTCTGTCTGGCAACGGATAAGGCTAAATTTATCCAAGCCTTTGTTGGAGTTGGCTTGGCTCCGGATGCAGGAGGAATTCATCTCTTGAGTCGAAGTATTGGTGTGACGCGTGCTGCTCAATTAGCTATGACAGGAGAGGCATTGACAGCAGAAAAAGCTCTAGAGTGGGGCCTGGTTTACCGTGTCTGTGAAGCTGATAAACTTGAAAAGACTAGAGAACAGCTTCTTAAAAAATTAAGACGTGGTTCAAGCAATTCCTATGCTGCCATTAAGAAGTTGGTGTGGGAGAGCCAATTCAAAGATTGGCAAGATTATGCTACTTTAGAACTGAACCTACAGGAATCCTTAGCTCAAACAGAGGATTTCAAAGAAGGAGTTCGGGCTCATTCGGAAAGAAGACGACCTAAATTTACAGGAAAATAAAAAAATACTTGCACCATTCTTTGAACTTTGATATAATTCTTTTGTCAAATGTTTTGATTCTAAAAGTTTTTTTGAAAAGGAGGGAAGGAAAGATTGGACTACCAACGAATTAATGAATATTTAACGTCTATATTTAACAATGTCCTCGTTATTGAGGAAGTTAGCTTGAGAGGTAGTCGTTTCAAGGATATCTCCATCAAAGAAATGCATACGATTGATGTGATTGGAAAAGTTCCAGATGTGACACCAAGTCAAGTGTCAAAAGAGTTGATGGTGACTCTTGGGACAGTTACGACTAGTTTGAATAATCTCGAACGTAAGGGTTACATTGAACGCATTCGTTCAGAACATGATCGACGTGTGGTACATCTGCATTTGACAAAGAAAGGTCGCTTGGTTCATAGGCTACATAAACGCTTCCACAAGGCCATGGTTGAAAAAATCATTGATGGTATGAGTAAGCAAGAAATTGAGGTTATGAGCAAAGGTTTGACCAATCTTTATCAATTTTTGGAGGATTTGAGATAATGGCTTTTGCAAAAATAAGCCAGGTTGCTCATTATGTGCCAGAGCAAGTGGTTACAAATCATGATTTGGCTCAGATTATGGATACCAATGATGAGTGGATTTCAAGTCGGACGGGAATACGACAAAGGCATATTTCAAGAACAGAATCTACTAGTGATTTGGCTACAGAAGTTGCCAAGAAACTGATGGCAAAAGCTGGAATCACAGGAGGGGAGTTGGATTTTATCATCCTAGCTACCATTACTCCAGATTCGATGATGCCCTCTACAGCTGCTCGTGTTCAAGCTAATATTGGTGCTAATAAGGCCTTTGCTTTTGACCTAACAGCGGCTTGCAGTGGATTTGTATTTGCTCTTTCAACTGCTGAAAAGTTTATCGCTTCTGGTCGCTTTCAAAAAGGCTTGGTGATTGGTAGTGAAACCCTCTCTAAAGCAGTCGATTGGTCAGACCGATCAACAGCTGTTTTGTTTGGAGATGGTGCTGGTGGTGTCTTGTTAGAAGCTAGCGAGCAAGAGCATTTCTTGGCAGAGAGTCTCAATAGCGATGGAAGTCGCAGCGAGTGTCTGACCTATGGACATTCAGGGTTACATTCTCCATTTTCAGATCAAGAAAGTGCAGATTCATTTTTGAAGATGGATGGGCGCGCAGTCTTTGATTTTGCTATTCGGGACGTAGCCAAGTCTATCAAGCAGACTATTGATGAATCTCCTATAGAGGCGACAAACTTGGATTATCTGCTACTTCATCAGGCTAATGACCGTATTTTGGATAAGATGGCTAGAAAAATCGGTGTTAACCGAGATAAACTTCCAGCCAATATGATGGAATATGGCAATACCAGTGCAGCCAGTATCCCGATTTTACTTTCAGAGTGTGTAGAACAAGGTCTTATCCGTTTAGATGGTAGCCAGACTGTTCTACTATCAGGCTTCGGTGGAGGCTTGACATGGGGCACGCTCATTCTTACAATTTAGGTAATCATGTGGTGAACACATTGTTATAAAAACTATTTATTTTAAAGGAGTCCTATCATGGCAGTATTTGAAAAAGTACAAGAAATTATCGTTGAAGAACTTGGAAAAGACGCATCAGAAGTAACACTTGAATCAACTTTTGATGATTTGGACGCAGATTCATTGGACTTGTTCCAAGTAATCTCAGAAATTGAAGATGCTTTTGATATCCAAATCGAAGCAGAAGATGACTTGAAAACAGTTGGTGACTTGGTTGCCTACGTTGAAGAGCAAACAAAATAAACAGAATATAGATAGAAGGAGTAGGGAAACCCGCTCCCTCTTGTTTAGGCAATAGTTTGATTGTCAAATTATGACGATATCGAACTATTACGTAAGCAAGAAAGGATGGAGGCACTATGAAAACACGTATTACAGAATTATTGAATATTGAATATCCTATTTTCCAAGGAGGAATGGCCTGGGTCGCTGATGGTGATTTGGCAGGGGCTGTTTCCAAGGCTGGAGGACTAGGGATTATCGGTGGGGGGAATGCACCTAAAGAAGTTGTCAAGGCAAATATTGATAAAATCAAATCATTGACTGATAAACCCTTTGGTGTCAACATCATGCTCTTGTCTCCCTTTGTGGAAGATATTGTAGACCTCGTTATCGAGGAAGGTGTTAAGGTAGTGACAACAGGCGCAGGAAATCCTGGTAAATACATGGAACGTTTCCATGAAGCAGGTATTACAGTTATTCCAGTTGTACCAAGTGTTGCCCTAGCAAAACGCATGGAAAAAATCGGTGCGGACGCTGTTATTGCAGAAGGGATGGAAGCTGGGGGACATATTGGGAAATTAACAACTATGACCCTGGTACGCCAGGTAGCTGCTGCTGTGTCTATTCCTGTTATTGCTGCAGGTGGAATTGCAGATGGTGAAGGTGCTGCTGCTGGCTTTATGCTAGGGGCAGAGGCGGTTCAGGTTGGAACTCGTTTTGTCGTTGCAAAAGAGTCTAATGCCCATCCAAATTATAAGGCAAAAATTTTAAAAGCTAGAGATATTGATACTACGATTTCAGCTCAACACTTTGGACATGCTGTTCGTGCGATTAAAAATCAGTTGACTCGTGATTTTGAACAAGCTGAAAAAGATGCCTTTAAACAAGAAAATCCAGATTTGGAAATTTTTGAACAAATGGGAGCAGGTGCTCTAGCCAAAGCGGTTGTCCACGGAGATGTGGATGGAGGCTCTGTCATGGCAGGTCAAATTGCAGGCCTTGTTTCCAAAGAAGAAACCGTTGAAGAAATCCTAAAAGATTTGTATTACGGAGCAGCTAAGAAAATTCAAGAAGAAGCCTCTCGTTGGGCAGGAGTTGTAAGAAATGACTAAAACAGCCTTTTTATTTGCTGGTCAAGGTGCCCAGTATCTAGGTATGGGTCGTGATCTATATGATCACTATCCTATTGTCAAAGAAACAATTGATCAAGCGAGTCAGGTACTCGGTTATGATTTGCGTCATCTCATTGATACGGCAGAAGAAAAACTCAATCAGACCCGCTATACGCAACCAGCTATTTTAGCAACTTCAGTTGCTATCTACCGTTTATTGCAAGAAAAGGGCTATCAGCCTGACATGGTTGCTGGTTTGTCCCTTGGAGAATACTCTGCCTTGGTGGCCAGCGGTGCCTTGGATTTTGAAGAAGCGGTAGCCTTGGTAGCTAAGCGTGGAGCCTATATGGAAGAAGCGGCCCCTGCTGGTTCTGGCAAGATGGTAGCAGTTCTCAATACGCCAGTAGAGGTTATTGAAGAAGTCTGTCGAAAAGCTTCTGAACTTGGAGTAGTTACCCCAGCCAACTATAATACACCTGCACAAATCGTGATTGGTGGAGAAGTGGTAGCAGTTGATCGAGCTGTCGAACTCTTGCAGGAGGCAGGAGCTAAACGCTTGATTCCTCTCAAGGTTTCAGGGCCCTTTCATACCGCTCTCCTTGAGCCTGCCAGCCAGAGACTAGCTGAAACTCTAGCTCAGGTAAGTTTTTCAGATTTCACTTGTCCCCTAGTCGGCAATACAGAAGCTGCAGTTATGCAAAAAGAAGACATTGCTCAACTCTTGACGCGTCAGGTCAAGGAACCAGTTCGTTTCTATGAAAGTATTGCAGTTATGCAAGAAGCAGGCGTAACTAACTTTATCGAGATTGGCCCGGGGAAAGTCTTGTCAGGTTTTGTCAAAAAAATTGATAAGACCGCTAAACTAGCCAATGTTGAAGATCAGGCTAGTTTGGAAACTTTGCTAGAAAACAAGTAATCCCTTCTCCCATAAATACAAGAGGAAACAGGAGAAAAGAATGCAACTAAAAAATAAAAATATCTTTATTACAGGTTCGAGTCGTGGAATTGGTCTTGCCATTGCCCATAAGTTTGCTCAAGCAGGAGCCAATATTGTCTTAAACAGTCGTGGTGCAATTTCAGAAGAATTGCTCGCTGAGTTTTCAAACTATGGTGTCAAGGTGGTTCCCATTTCAGGAGATGTATCAGATTTTGCAGACGCTAAACGTATGGTTGATCAAGCTATTGCAGAGCTGGGTTCAGTAGATGTTTTGGTCAATAATGCAGGGATTACCCAAGATACCCTTATGCTCAAGATGACAGAAGCGGATTTTGAAAAAGTGCTCAAGGTTAACTTGACTGGTGCCTTTAACATGACACAATCAGTCTTGAAACCGATGATGAAAGCCAGAGAAGGTGCTATCATTAATATGTCTAGTGTTGTTGGTTTGATGGGAAATATCGGTCAAGCTAACTATGCAGCTTCTAAGGCTGGTTTGATTGGTTTTACTAAGTCTGTGGCTCGTGAAGTGGCCAATCGCAATATCAGAGTTAATGCTATTGCACCTGGAATGATTGAGTCCGATATGACAGCTGTTCTATCAGACAAGGTAAAAGATGCTATGCTGGCACAAATTCCTATGAAAGAATTTGGTCAGGCAGAGCAGGTTGCAGATTTGACAGTATTTTTAGCAGGCCAAGATTATCTAACTGGTCAAGTGGTTGCCATTGATGGTGGCTTAAGTATGTAGCAGAAGCTAGAGGTAAAAAAGATGAAACTAAATCGCGTAGTAGTAACAGGTTATGGAGTAACATCTCCAATCGGAAATACACCAGAAGAATTTTGGAATAGTTTGACAACTGGAAAAATCGGAATTGGTCAAATTACGAAATTTGATCATAGTGACTTTGATGTGCATAATGCAGCAGAAATCCAAGATTTTCCTTTTGATAAATACTTTGTTAAGAAAGATACCAATCGTTTTGATAATTATTCTTTATATGCCTTGTATGCAGCCCAAGAAGCTGTTAATCACGCTAATCTCGATGTAGAGACTCTTGACAAGGATCGTTTTGGTGTTATTGTGGCTTCTGGTATTGGTGGAATCAAGGAAATTGAAGATCAAGTGCTTCGCCTAAATGACAAAGGACCAAAACGTGTGAAACCATTGACCCTTCCAAAAGCCTTGCCAAATATGGCTTCAGGAAATGTGGCTATGCGTTTTGGAGCAAACGGTGTTTGTAAATCCATCAATACTGCCTGTGCTTCATCAAATGACGCGATTGGGGATGCCTTCCGCTCCATTAAGTTTGGTTTCCAAGACGTTATGTTGGTAGGTGGTTCAGAAGCTTCTATCACACCTTTTGCTATTGCTGGTTTCCAAGCCCTAACTGCTCTCTCAACTACAGAGGATCCAACTCGTGCTTCCATTCCATTTGATAAGGACCGTAACGGTTTTGTTATGGGAGAAGGTTCAGGAATGTTGGTTCTTGAAAGCCTTGAACACGCTGAAAAACGTGGGGCTACTATCTTGGCTGAAGTGGTTGGTTACGGAAATACTTGTGATGCCTACCACATGACTTCACCACATCCAGAAGGTCAGGGAGCTATCAAGGCCATCAAACTAGCCTTGGAAGAAGCTGAGATTTCTCCAGAGCAAGTAGCCTATGTCAATGCTCACGGAACGTCAACTCCTGCTAATGAAAAAGGAGAAAGTGGTGCGATCGTGGCTGTTCTTGGTAAGGAAGTACCTGTATCATCAACTAAGTCTTTCACAGGACATTTGCTGGGCGCTGCAGGTGCAGTAGAAGCTATCGTTACCATCGAAGCTATGCGTCATAACTTTGTACCAATGACAGCTGGGACAAGTGAAGTATCAGATTATATCGAAGCCAATGTCGTTTATGGACAAGGCTTGGAGCAAGAAATTCCATACGCTATTTCAAATACCTTTGGTTTTGGTGGGCACAATGCAGTTCTTGCTTTCAAACGTTGGGAGAATAAATAACTATGAATTTAAACGATATTAAAGACTTGATGGCCCAATTTGACCAGTCAAGTTTGAGAGAATTTTCTTATAAAAATGGGACGGATGAGTTGCAGTTTAGCAAGAATGAAGCGAGACTGGTGTCTGAAGTTGCACCTCAAGTCGCTCCAGCACCCGTTCTAGCAACACCAAGTCCAGTAGCCTCTACATCTGCTCTAGCAGAAACTGTAACAGAAGAGGTTCCAGCTCCAGCAGAAGTAAGTGTGGTTGCTGAGGGAGATGTTGTAGAGAGCCCACTTGTTGGAGTGGCTTACTTGGCTGCTGGCCCAGATAAACCTGCCTTCGTTACAGTTGGTGATAGTGTTAAAAAAGGTCAAACACTGGTCATTATCGAAGCCATGAAAGTCATGAATGAAATCCCAGCTCCTAAGGATGGTGTGGTAACAGAAATTCTCGTTTCTAACGAAGAAATGGTTGAATTTGGTAAAGGATTGGTACGAATCAAATGATTGATATTCAAGGAATCAAAGAAGCCCTTCCCCACCGTTATCCTATGCTCCTAGTGGACCGTGTCTTGGAAGTGAGTGAGGATACCATTGTTGCCATCAAAAATGTGACCATCAACGAACCCTTCTTTAACGGTCATTTCCCTCAATATCCAGTTATGCCAGGTGTTCTAATCATGGAAGCCTTGGCGCAAACAGCTGGTGTCTTGGAGTTGTCAAAACCTGAAAATAAAGGAAAACTAGTCTTTTACGCTGGTATGGATAAGGTTAAATTCAAGAAGCAAGTTGTACCAGGCGACCAATTGGTTATGACAGCGACTTTTGTAAAACGTCGTGGCACCATAGCTGTGGTTGAAGCAAAGGCTGAAGTGGATGGCAAGCTTGCGGCCAGTGGTACTCTTACCTTTGCAATAGGGAACTAAGGAGGTTCTCCATGTTTCGAAAAATTTTAATTGCCAATCGTGGTGAAATTGCGGTTCGTATTATCCGTGCGGCGCGTGAATTGGGGATTGCAACGGTGGCGGTTTATTCAACTGCTGATAAGGAAGCCCTTCATACGCTTTTGGCAGATGAAGCAGTTTGTATCGGCCCTGGCAAGGCAACAGAGTCTTATCTCAATATCAATGCGGTTCTATCAGCTGCAGTCTTGACTGAGGCAGAAGCCATTCACCCAGGTTTTGGATTTCTTAGTGAAAATTCCAAATTTGCAACTTTGTGTGAAGAGGTGGGGATTAAGTTTATCGGTCCATCTGGTCATGTTATGGATATGATGGGGGATAAGATCAATGCGCGTGCTCAGATGATCAAAGCAGGCGTGCCTGTTATACCAGGTTCGGATGGAGAAGTGCATAACTCTGAGGAAGCTTTGATTGTTGCTGAAAAAATTGGCTACCCTGTTATGCTCAAGGCTTCAGCAGGTGGAGGTGGTAAAGGGATTCGTAAGGTTGAAAAACCAGAAGATCTCGTTTCCGCCTTTGATACTGCTTCAAGTGAAGCCAAGGCCAATTATGACAATGGTGCCATGTACATAGAACGGGTTATCTATCCAGCTCGTCACATCGAGGTTCAAATCCTAGGAGATGAGCATGGACATGTGATTCACTTGGGGGAACGGGATTGTTCTCTTCAACGGAATAACCAAAAGGTTTTGGAAGAAAGTCCTTCGATTGCAATCGGAAAAACGTTGCGTAATGAAATCGGTGCTGCTGCTGTTCGAGCAGCAGAGTCTGTTGGCTATGAGAATGCAGGGACCATTGAGTTTCTCCTTGATGAAGCAAGTGGCAATTTCTACTTCATGGAGATGAATACTCGTGTACAGGTGGAACATCCAGTAACAGAATTTGTTTCAGGCGTTGATATCGTTAAGGAACAGATTCGCATTGCGGCAGGTCAGCCCCTGTCTGTTAAGCAAGAAGATATTGTCCTACGCGGTCATGCTATCGAGTGTCGTATTAATGCAGAAAATCCAGCCTTAAACTTTGCTCCAAGTCCAGGTAAGATTACCAATCTCTATCTGCCAAGTGGAGGAGTTGGCTTGCGCGTGGATTCAGCAGTTTATCCAGGCTATACCATTCCACCTTATTATGATAGTATGATTGCCAAAATCATCGTTCACGGTGAAAATCGTTTTGATGCACTTATGAAAATGCAACGTGCCCTCTATGAATTAGAGATTGAAGGGGTGCAGACCAATGCAGATTTCCAGCTTGACCTCATTTCAGATCGCAATGTCATTGCTGGAGATTACGATACTTCCTTCTTGATGGAAACCTTCTTACCCAAATATCAAGAAAAAGAATAAAATGACTTCAAGAGTTTAAACCGAAAAGGGGAATCAATGGCTCTATTTAGTAAAAAAGATAAGTATATTCGAATTAATCCCAATCGTTCGGTTAGGGAAAAACCTCAAGCCAAGCCAGAGGTTCCAGATGAATTATTCTCCCAGTGTCCAGGCTGTAAGCATACCATTTATCAGAAGGATCTGGGAAGTGAGCGTATCTGTCCGCATTGTAGCTATACCTTTCGTATTTCTGCCCAAGAACGCTTGGCTTTGATGATTGATATGGGAACCTTCAAGGAATTGTTTACAGGGATTGAAAGCAAGGATCCCTTGCATTTCCCTGGTTATCAAAAGAAACTAGCAGCTATGCGTGAAAAAACTGGTCTGGATGAAGCTGTTGTGACAGGAACTGCTCTTATTAAAGGTCAGACTGTGGCTCTTGGGATTATGGATTCCAACTTTATCATGGCTTCTATGGGTACGGTTGTAGGGGAGAAAATCACTCGTTTGTTTGAGTATGCGACTGTTGAACAGTTGCCAGTTGTTCTCTTCACAGCATCTGGTGGAGCCCGTATGCAGGAAGGAATCATGAGTCTCATGCAGATGGCCAAGATCTCTGCAGCGGTTAAACGCCATTCAAATGCAGGTCTCTTTTACCTGACTATTTTGACAGATCCAACGACAGGTGGTGTGACAGCTTCTTTCGCTATGGAAGGTGATATCATTCTGGCTGAACCACAGAGCTTGGTCGGTTTTGCTGGGCGTCGTGTGATTGAAAATACGGTTCGTGAAAGCTTGCCTGAGGATTTCCAAAAGGCAGAATTCCTACTGGAACATGGCTTTGTAGATGCTATTGTCAAAAGAAGAGACTTGCCAGACACCATTGCTAGCCTAGTCAGATTGCACGGAGGGAGTCCTAGATGAATATTGCAAAAATAGTCAGAGAAGCGCGTGAGCAGAGTCGCTTGACAACCTTGGACTTTGCGACAGGCATTTTTGATGACTTTATCCAATTACACGGTGACCGTTCTTTTCGTGACGATGGTGCAGTTGTTGGTGGTATTGGCTGGCTTGGAGATCAAGCCGTAACAGTGGTTGGTATCCAAAAAGGCAAGAGTTTGCAAGATAACCTCAAACGAAATTTTGGCCAACCACATCCAGAAGGCTATCGTAAGGCCCTACGGTTGATGAAACAGGCAGAAAAGTTTGGCCGTCCAGTTGTGACCTTTATCAATACAGCAGGTGCCTATCCTGGTGTCGGCGCGGAAGAACGTGGTCAAGGTGAAGCTATCGCTCGCAATCTCATGGAAATGAGTGACCTGAAAGTTCCGATTATCGCCATCATTATCGGTGAAGGTGGTTCAGGCGGTGCACTGGCTCTGGCCGTTGCAGACCGTGTCTGGATGCTGGAAAATTCTATCTATGCCATTCTCAGTCCAGAAGGCTTTGCTTCCATTCTATGGAAGGACGGTACTCGTGCCATGGAAGCAGCAGAACTGATGAAAATCACTTCACATGAGCTGTTAGAGATGGCCGTGGTGGATAAGGTGATTTCTGAAGCAGGATTTTCGAGCAAAGAACTGATTAAGACTGTGAAAAAAGAACTCCAAACGGAGCTAGCCATACTTTCACAAAAACCGTTAGAAGAGTTGTTGGAAGAGCGCTATCAACGGTTTAGAAAATACTAATACTCTTCGAAAATCTCTTCAAACCACGTCAGCTTCGCCTTGTCGTATATATGTTACTGACTTCGTCAGTTCTATCCACAACCTCAAAACCGTGTTTTGAGCAGCCTACGGCTAGCTTCCTAGTTTGCTCTTTGATTTTCATTGAGTATAATTCTTTAGAATACGCAAAAACTAGAACTGACTGCCAGTTCTAGTTTTTATGTGGCTCTTACTTTGTGCAAAGGGGAAAGTCAAAAGGTGCTTGGAAGACCAAACGCCTTTTTGATTATTCATTTTCTTCAGTTACAAATTGGCTAAGCAGTCCGTTGATGAAGCGGGCTGATTTTTGATCTGAAAAATTCTTAGCGAGTTCAATGGCTTCATTGACTGCTACCAGCTGAGGTGTATCAAATGATGTGATTTCAAAGATACCCAAGCGTAGTAAGTTTTTTTCGACCAAGGTCAAGCGTTCAACTGTCCAGCCTGACTTGAGGTGCTGGTTGATTTGTTTATCCAACTCGTCTTTTTGAGCTTGAACGCCAGAAACCAAGTTCAGAAGAAAGGTAGGGATTTGCACATCTGCATCTTCACGGTCATGCGTGTAGGCAAAGTGACAAGCTGTTTCCATATCTGTGCCGAATTCAAGGCTCATGAGAGCTTGAAAAGCGCATTTACGAAGTTCACGTCTAGATTCTAATAATGGACTAGTCATTGAGGAAGTCCTCGTTAAATAGATCTTTCAACTCAGGTTTTGGTGTTTTGTCTGGAACGATTCCTGCAACATGGATGTTAACAGCAGCAAGTTCCACATCAGCCATATCACGGACAGCATCTTTGACTGCTTTTTGAATAGCAAGAGCCACTTTTGGTACCTTCACACCGTACTCAAGATAGAGATAGATGTCAGCAGTTAGTTCTTCGTTGCTTTCTTTTAAGTAGACGCCACGACCAAGAGAGAGTTTTGATAGGGTATCAGATACGGATTTATTTGAAAATGAGTGGACACCATCAACTTTAGCAGTTGCGATGGCAATGATTTTTTCAAGTACACGTGGAGCGATAACGATTTCGCCAAATTGTTCTTCAATTCCCATAGAATGACCTCTTTCTAGAGATTAGGCACGAGAAACGTAAGTTCCTTCTGCAGTGTTGATGATCAATTTTTGTCCAGCTTCGATAAAGTCTGGAACGTTGACAACAAGTCCAGTTTCCATAGTTGCTGGTTTACCAGAACCTGTAACAGTAGCGCCTTTGATAGATGGTTGTGTTTCAGCAACTGTCAACTCAACAGTAGTTGGTACAGTTACACCGATTACTTCAGTTCCGTAGAATTGGATTTTCACATCAGAGTTTTCAAGGATGTAAAGCAATTCATTTTCAACGTTTACGACTGGGATTTCGTATTGGTCGTAAGTTTCAGTGTTCATGAAGTAGGCAGTTTCATCCATTTTGTACAAGTATTGAGCTGGAACAGTTTCGATAATAGCTTGTTCGAATTTTTCTTCTGGACGGTAGCTTGTGTCAAATGTAGAACCAGTACGGACATCACGCAATTTCATACGCATGATCGTGTTCCCTTTACCAGGTTTGTGGTGGCTAGCTTCCAAAACGCGGATCAATTTTCCGTCTGCAGTTTCAAATGTCATACCAGCTTTCAATTTGCTTGCTTCAATCATGTTTTTACCTCTTTAATAAATATTATTACTCTTCATTTTACCATAAAATCTTCTGAAAATAAAGCCAAAATAGTTATTGGGATATAGTGGGGGAGAAAAAGAATATTGCCTAGTCAGGTGGAGTGGTTAATGTTAAAGAGTATCCACTATATTTCTTCTCATACTCAATAGAAATCAAAGAGCAAACTAGGAAGCAAGCTGCAAACTGTATTTGAGTACGGTAATGTGACGCTGACGTGGTTTGAAGAGATTTTCGAAGAGTATTATATTTCAAAAGGTCGAAGTAAGTTTACTCCGACCTGTTAATATTATCTTAAAAAGATTGATTTTTTATTCTGGTTCTACCAAAATTTTAATTTGTGACTTATCTTGAGTTAATTCGATAAAGCCTTCTTCAACGATATTTTCCAATTTAATTTTCTTAGTAACTAATTTTTCAGCAGAGAAGTAGCCTTGTTCCATCAATTCTAATACTTTAGGGAAGATATGACGATAAGCAATGATTCCTTTTAGTGTCTTTTCTTGGATTGCAAATTCATTCGGATTAATACTAGCTTCTCGTTCCCAGATAGAGACCACCATGCACTCACCTGCTTTATGTACGGCAGCTAAGGCTTGTCCTAAAACTACTGGCACACCAGTTACTTCATAAGAAACATCTACACCACCGTTTGTTAAACGATGAATAGCTTCAACAGCTGTTTCACCTTCTTCCGGACGGACAACGATAGCTCCTAACTCTTCAGCTTTTGCTTGACGTTCAGGTGATAGTTCAACAGCATAAATCTTAGAAGCACCCGCTGCACGAAGGGCTTCTACAATTAAGAGACCAATCGGACCTAAGCCAAAGACAGCAGCAGTATCACCAGCTTTTAGTGCTGATTGACGAACTGCATAAACTGCAACAGCAGCTGGCTCAGTGAGAGCAGCTTGCTCATAGCTTAAGCTATCTGGAATGACATGTACTAAGTCGCCGTCTAAAACACAATATTTGGCAAATCCACCGTCTGCAGCTAAACCGACAAAATTAAGGTTTGGATCCAAATTATAATTACCAACTAAGTTATTCTTAGCTAGAATTGGTTCTACAGCAACACGATCACCAACTTTAACACGAGTAACATCGCTTCCGACTTCTACAATTTCGCCAGAAAATTCATGTCCCAGTGTTACTGGTGCTTTTTGACCAGAATAGACATGTTCTTCTGTTGGGATGAAGATAGGGCCATCTAAAAATTCGTGGAGGTCAGTACCACAAATTCCTGTGAATTTAACAGCAACTTTTACTTGGTGCGGAAGTACCTCAGGGATTTCTACTTCTTGAATACGAACATCTTTTGCTGCATGCCAGCGAGCTGCTTTCATTGTAGCCATATAAATAACTCCTTATTGTTGCGATTTTTAGTTTTCCTTTTAGGAAACTTTACATGTAATATTGTAAACGCTTTCCTTTTATTTGTCAAGAAAAAACCAACCTCAAGGTTGGTTTCTTTTACATATTAATCTTCTTTCAACTTCGCCAATTCTTGTGCAAGTAGTTTAAGGGCAACTTGTGGGTTGGCTTGTCCTTTGGTTGCTTTCATAAGGAAGCCTGTAAAGGCCTTATCTGCGTTACGTTTGCCTGACTTGAAGTCGGCAACGGCTGCTTCGTTATCGGCAAAGACTTGGTGGATAATTGGAATCAAGACAGCTGGATCTGAGATTTGAACCATACCTGCTTTTTCCACGTATTCACGCGCGCCACCGCCATTTTTAGCTAGGTGGACAAAGACTTTCTTGGCAATCTTAGATGAAATAGTACCGTCTTCGATGATGGCAATCATTTCAACCAAGTTTTCTGGTGTCAATTCGATTTGTTCCAGTGTCTTACCTTCGGCATTTAAGAACTGAGCAACCTCACCTTGGAGCCAGTTAGAAACTTGTTTGGCATCACCACCGAGGGCAACAGCTTTTTCAAAGAAGTCAGAAGTGACTTTATTAGCAGTCAACTGGCTAGCATCGTAGTCTGACAAGCCAAGGTCAGATACATAACGTGCACGGCGTTCTTTTGGAAACTCTGGCAACTCTGTACGCATTTCCTCAATCCACTCGTCTGAGATTTCAAAGAGAGGTAGGTCTGGTTCTGGGAAGTAGCGGTAGTCTGCAGCACCTTCCTTGACACGCATGAGGATGGTTGCTTTGTTGGCTTCATCGTAACGGCGTGTCTCTTGGCGGATTTGACCACCTGAGCGAAGGATTTCAGCTTGACGTTGGACTTCATATTCAAGCCCCTTGCGGACATTTGAGAAGGAATTCAAGTTCTTCAACTCAGTCTTGGTACCGAATTTTTCTTGACCATAAGGACGAAGGGAAATGTTGGCATCCACACGCATAGAACCCTCTTCCATCTTGACGTCAGAAATGCCAGCGTACTGGATAACTTCCTTGAGGGCTGTTAGGTAAGCGTAGGCTTCTTCTGGCGAACGCATGTCAGCTTCAGATACAATCTCAATCAAGGGCACCCCTTGGCGGTTGAGGTCAACATAAGAGTAGCCATCTGTACCGTGGGTGTTTTTACCAGCGTCTTCTTCTAGGTGAGCACGTTCGATACCGATTTTCTTAGTCGTACCGTCCTCTAGCTCGACTTCAATCCAGCCGTTATAACCGATTGGCTCATCAAACTGAGAAATTTGGTAGGCTTTGGGATTATCAGGGTAGAAGTAGTTTTTGCGGTCAAAGTGCATCTTTTTGTGGATGTCCATGTTGAGGGCAAGAGCAGCCTTGATACCAGCATCAACAACACCTTTATTGAGAACTGGCAGAACTCCTGGGAAAGACCAGTCAATCACGTTAGTGTTGGCGTTTTGGTCATTTCCAAAGTGGGTAGAAGTAGGTGAGAAGATTTTTGAATTGGTGTTGAGCTCTACGTGGACTTCAAGTCCAATGACTGTTTCAAAGTTCATTAGTTGTCACCTCCAAAAATCACGGGTTGTTGTTTGTGGTAGTCTGTTGTTGCTTCAAAAGCAGCAGCAACTTGGTAAATGGTTTCCTCAGAATACTTAGGACCAATCAATTGCAGACCAACAGGTAGACCTTGAGAGAAACCAGCAGGAATCGAAATTCCTGGGAGACCAGCTAAGTTGACAGGAATGGTCAAGAGGTCAGCCAAGTACATGGCAACTGGGTCGTGGTTGAGTGAGTCCAAGTCATAGGCAACACTAGGAGCAGTTGGTCCCAAAATCAAGTCATAATCCACAAAGACTTTTTCGAAATCTTGAATGATGAGGGTACGGACTTGACCAGCTTTCTTGTAGTAAGCATCGTAGTAACCTGATGAAAGGCTGAAAGTACCTAGCATGATGCGACGTTTCACTTCTTCACCGAAACCTTGACTACGACTGTTTACATAGATTTCATCAAGGTTGCTTGCATCTTCTGCGCGGTATCCGTAACGGATACCGTCAAAACGTTGCAGGTTTGAGGATGCTTCTGATGAAGCAATGATGTAGTAAACGGCAACACCGTATTTTGAGTGAGGAAGGCTGACTTCTTCAACGATAGCACCAAGTTTTTCAAAGTGTTTAGCGACATTCAGGATAGTTTCCTTAACCTCTGGGTCAATCCCTTCACCAAGATATTCCTTAGGTAAAGCGATTTTCATACCCTTGATGTCTTGGCCGATTTTTGAAGTAAAATCGGCAATGCGGACAGGGGCAGAAGTAGAGTCTTTGGCATCTTCGCTGGCAATAGCATTGAGCAAGAGGGCATTTTCCTTAACAGTTGGCGCAAAAGGTCCGATTTGATCTAGGGAGCTACCAAAGGCAATGAGACCGAAACGAGAAACCGTTCCGTAGGTTGGTTTGAGACCAACAATCCCGTTGAAGGCAGCAGGTTGGCGGATAGAACCACCAGTATCAGAACCAAGTGACAAGCGGATTTGTCCTGACGCTACAGCTGCGGCAGAACCACTTGATGAACCACCAGGAACCTTGGTCTGGTCCCAAGCGTTTTTAGTGGCACCATAGTAAGAAGTCTCACCAGAACCACCCATGGCAAATTCGTCCATGTTGGTTTTTCCGACGACAATCATACCCTTGGCTTTTGCATTGGCAACCGCAGTCGCATCAAAGATAGGTTCGTAGTTATAGAGCATTTTTGAGGCTGCAGTTGTGAGAATACCGTCTGTAGAGATGTTATCCTTAACAGCCAATGGAATTCCTGAAAGGACATTGTCAGCATCGATTCCAGCTTCATCAATGGATTTAGCTTGAGCAAGAGCGTGCTCTTCAGAGATGGTAACAAAAGCGTTGATAGTTGTCTCTCGAGACTTGATATCTTCAAGCGTTGCTTGTGTTAATTCAGTTGCTGAAATTTCCTTAGAAACAAGGAGATTGTGCAAGTCTTCAATGGTTTTATTGTTGAAAGTCATTAGGCATCTCCTCCATCGTCTAGGATAGCTGGTACCTTGATATAGTAGTTGTCTTTTTCAGGTACGTTTTTAAACAAGCGATCGCGGTCTGTTCCTTCTTCGGCCACATCAGGGCGGAGTACGGTCTTACGGTCAGCCATAGTCGTAGTAGGTGCGACACCAGTTGTGTCAACTTCGCCCAGCAATTCAACCATGTCAACAATCTTAGACAAGGTAGTCGCAAAGGCAGCAGTTTCTTCTTCAGAGAATCTTAATTTTGAAAGATTGGCAACGTGTGTTACCTCTTCTTGCGTAATTTTCATCTTGCATCCTTTCGTGAAATGATGATTTTTAGTCTGTTCTATTTTACCATATTTTCCTATAAATAAGGGAGGGGAAGGTGAAAAAAGACAGGTGGAGGCTAGAGAATGTGTTTTAATGGTGATTAATTTGAAAAGAGGATTTCAAAGGGGGAATTATATGGTACAATGGTGTAACAGAGAAGTGAAGACGGTGGTTACGAAATCGAAAGGATGGTGATGCTTATGTGCAGATCCTGTAAAATCTTATACTCAATGAAAATCAAAGAGCAAACTAGGAAGCTAGCCGCAGACTGTATTTGAGTACGGCAAGGCGAAACTGACGTAGTTTGAATTTGATTTTCGAAGAGTATAGTATTTAGTAGAAAGTAGTAACCAGATTTGCCTCCCTTTTGAGGTTTTGACACTCATGTTTGTAGCTGGTAACTTTGTTATCACGTTCCTGAAGTTCATCCTTGAATTGGTAAAAGAGACAAAAAAATAGCCGTCCTAACTTTGGCGAGTTAACGAGCTATTTTTTAGTTATGTAACTACAGCCACCGTCTTAAACGGATCTGTGGGGTGTTGTTGACGCAACACCTTTTTCTATATTCATTGTAACATTTATTTTAAAAATTGCAAGTGGAATAGGATGGTTAGTGCCTAAGTTAGGCATTAGTTGAATAGTGGGAATTAAAATTGCTAGCTGTTTTTTGTTTATCGTTGATTAGCAAACTAAGATTCTTTGATGTTAATATGCACTCTTTTGGTATTCATTCCATAAAGTCTGAAGTTCATCTGCATTTTCTAAAACATATTGCCTTATTATTTTTAGGTCTTTTGCTTTTACTTTACCATCTCTCAATTCACCGTTCAGAAACATTGAACCCACTTCTTCTCCGTGGATATAAATGTGAATATGCGCTTTTTGACCTTTATGGTTATGTTCGTTAGGACGAATTTCAATACCATACTTTAGGAAAGAATATTTAGGCATGTAGTAGTCCCACGTAGTCCTTCCATGTTTCAAGGTAGTTATCGCGATTTAACTCAATTTGCTTTTGAGCAAAACGAATGTCATAGTCTGCCAAGTCCAAATTTTCTAATACTTCTCCAGTTAGAATACTAAAGGTTCCAATTAATTCATCGTCATCATACATGCGCAAAATAGGGTTGCTTGGATTCTTGCAAATATCATCTTTTGTCACTTCTAAATTGGTTACACCAAATTCTTTGAACATGATTACATCTCCTTTTTGTTTTATTATATCATTTTTGCTAGAATTGTCACGATTTTCTATCTATTTGCCTACAAGGGAAAGTTTTTATCCAAGTTTGTAAAAAAAAATTAAACTTTGAGCTAAATTTTAGGAAAAGTGATATAATTGAATCGTATACTTACGTGGAGGTATTCGATGAAAAAGTTAAAAAATATTGATATTAGTATCAGTTATATTTGGGATTCGATTTTGCGACACCCCATTATAAGTACATTCAGCTTTATTGTTACTACGGGCCTATCAGGTTTTTCTTTTTGGTTTACATTCTTAGAAATAAAATCTAATCTTGGAGAAGAGCACTTCTGGAGATATACCTCTTACATAGTTCTCGTGATTGCTGTAGTCTCCCTATTCTTATATTCTTGGTCGAAAATAGCAACATATTTATTTTACAATGATTACACTAAAGCTGTTTCTAAGTATATGTCCAGCGCTTCAAAACATGATGTATGGCATTTATCTAAAGCTACAAAAGAATATAGGCGAGTGCTTATGCCCGAATCTTCGAGTACATATGATTATAGGCGTAAAGTTTTAGAAAATACTTATAAAAGTTTTTCAACTCTAACAAAACATACTTTTGGAGATATTTTTAATGATTTGGAGGAAGTTTTATCTAAAAGCCTTTATACTTCACTAAAAATTAGTTTGAGATTATTTCCTAAAGATTTTGATATGAATAAGCTAAATTCTTTTCAGGATTTGGCTGAATTGCAATATTCGGAATTTTTTGTTGAAGATGGTAGAATGAATCTTAGAGATAGTGTAAGGTGTCCTTTAAGTGAAGACATGAAGGCATTGATGTTTTCTAAGAATCTAACTCACATCTATAAGATTAAAGATGGTAATACAGGGATTATTTTCATATTAACAGCAAAAAGTTTCTCAGAGTTTCCTAAAATATATGGATTTTTAGACTTTAGTTGGAAAAACCTTAGTCGTCCATTTATGGATAAAGAGTTTTTGATTGATTTTATAATCCCTATAATACTTGAGCGAGTCAATATTCTATGCTATTATATATCAAGTATGGAAACGTATATGTATACTCTACCTTCAAGGATATTTGATAATCCACAAGCGATAGTTCCCATAGTAACTGAATTTGATTTTTTAAAAACATTATATGATAAATATAATGAGTAAAGGAGATAGTAAAAATGGCAGCATTTTCATCATGCAGCAAGATAACCGTAAAAGAAGATTTATGGGAAGCAGGGCAAGCATTAAAGGTTTTAGCCTTTGCAGATTTAAGATATCTAGACAATAAGGCTTTTTGGGAAGCGGTAAAATATGAACCATATCCAAGAGAAATAGATATATGCAATAAAGAAGAGTCTTAATTATATCGTATCTGCTACTTCGCCCCATCATCGGTCAATCTTTTTCATTTAAGAATAGACTTTTGTTTAATACTTACTAATGTAAATTCACTGTACTGTATTTGTTGGTTAGATTCCTAGCTGATAACTTATAAAATAATAAATTGTTAAACCCAATGATCTTAACCGTATCGTTGAGTTTTAATTATGAATCATGACCTAAGAAAACGAGTATCTCCAATTATGGAAATACTCGTTTTCTGATATTTAGAAGTTTTTTTGCTCAGCTTCTTTTTTATAGTAGATTGAAATAAGATATGAACAAATTGATTGGGAAAGTCAAATTAATTTCTAGAAATGTTTTAGCAATCATGACGTACTATTCTAGATTCAATACATTATATTTGGTCAGTTTTAGTTAATCTTTTGTAGAAAAAATGATTTACTTAATAATTCTCTAAGCACATTTATTTTTCTTTCTTTTCAATTAAGCGACCATATGTATGAGTAATGTGTGTAATGTCTTGTTATCCCATGTTTGAAGCAACCACTCAGATATCAAATAATGTGTGTCGAATACCAGTCGCTAATAAATTACAGGGGGAGTCTCTAACATAAAATAGAAATTGAAAAAAATGCTAAAATCCGATATAATGGAGTGTTGAAAGGAATGGTACAATCCAATGTAAAAATCATTCTTAGCTATTGAAACAAGAAAAATAGAGAATCAAAGAAAGAGAACTTATGAACATTCAAGAAGAAATTAAGAAACGCCGTACTTTTGCCATCATCTCTCACCCGGACGCGGGGAAAACAACCATCACTGAGCAGTTGCTCTATTTTGGGGGCGAGATTCGTGAGGCTGGTACGGTAAAAGGGAAGAAAACAGGAACTTTTGCCAAGTCTGACTGGATGGATATCGAGAAACAACGTGGAATTTCGGTTACTTCATCTGTTATGCAGTTTGACTACGATGGTAAGCGCGTCAATATCCTAGACACACCAGGGCACGAGGACTTCTCAGAAGATACCTATCGGACCTTGATGGCGGTGGATGCTGCTGTCATGGTGGTGGACTCTGCCAAGGGTATCGAGGCCCAAACTAAGAAATTATTTGAAGTTGTCAAACATCGTGGTATTCCAGTCTTTACCTTTATGAACAAGCTTGACCGTGACGGTCGTGAGCCACTGGATCTCTTGCAAGAATTGGAAGAAGTTTTAGGCATTGCTAGCTACCCGATGAACTGGCCGATTGGGATGGGGAAAGCCTTTGAGGGTTTGTATGACCTCTATAACCAACGCTTGGAACTCTATAAAGGAGATGAGCGTTTCGCTAGTCTGGAAGATGGGGACAAGCTTTTTGGAAGTAATCCTTTCTACGAGCAAGTTAAAGATGATATTGAACTTTTAAATGAAGCTGGGAATGAGTTTTCAGAGGAAGCTATTCTGGCTGGAGAATTGACACCTGTCTTCTTCGGTTCAGCTTTGACAAACTTTGGTGTGCAGACCTTCCTTGAAACCTTCCTCAAGTTTGCTCCAGAACCACATGGACACAAGAAAACAGACGGAGAAATTGTGGATCCTTACGACAAGGATTTCTCAGGCTTTGTCTTTAAAATCCAAGCCAACATGGACCCTCGTCACCGTGACCGTATCGCCTTTGTCCGTATCGTATCAGGCGAATTTGAGCGTGGCATGAGTGTCAACCTGCCTCGTACTGGTAAGGGGGCTAAACTGTCGAATGTTACCCAGTTTATGGCGGAAAGTCGTGAGAATGTGACCAATGCCGTAGCTGGAGATATCATCGGGGTTTACGATACAGGTACTTATCAAGTTGGGGATACCTTGACAGTTGGAAAAAACAAGTTTGAGTTTGAACCACTCCCAACCTTTACACCTGAAATTTTCATGAAAGTTTCTGCTAAGAATGTCATGAAGCAAAAATCCTTCCACAAGGGGATTGAGCAATTGGTGCAAGAAGGTGCTATTCAGCTTTATAAGAATTACCAAACAGGTGAGTACATGCTGGGAGCGGTAGGTCAACTCCAGTTTGAAGTCTTTAAGCACCGTATGGAAGGCGAGTACAATGCGGAAGTAGTCATGAGCCCAATGGGTAAAAAGACCGTTCGTTGGATCAAGCCCGAGGACTTGGATGAACGGATGTCATCAAGCCGAAATATCTTGGCCAAAGACCGTTTCGACCAACCAGTCTTCCTCTTTGAAAATGACTTTGCCCTACGCTGGTTTGCGGACAAGTATCCAGATGTAGAGTTAGAGGAGAAGATGTAAATCGTTACAACTGACTAGCAACATAAAGTTGCTGTCATTTGACGGTAACCGCTATGGCGGCTTACCTAAACGCTTCACTAGGAAAAATCCACGAATGGTATCGATTCGTGGATTTTTCCGTCGTAATGGGAAGGAAGCGGTAACTGTTTTACTAACTTCGTTTGGCAAATGGAATCGGTTTCCCAAACTCCGTGTAGTAGTTCAGTAAATTTATTTGATTGTATAACAATCTAAGGAACTAATGCCAAGTTTCTATGGAACTTGGCTAGGTACTCCACTAGTAAAGTTTTACGAATAATATCGATTCGTGGGCTTTTCCGTTGTAACTGGTAGTGAGAGGTCTAGCTAACTGTCTTACTAACTATGTGTGGTAAATGAAATTGATTTGTAAAAATTAGTGTCGTGGATAATAAGACAGCAAAGTATGTGGGGTTTTACCTTAGCCCTCTATAAAAAGATGTTGAATATTAGACCTTATTCATTTTACTATTAACCTTTATGGTGCTAACTTACAAATAAAAGAAAACTTCAGATACTCACCTTTTGTGATTGGTCTGAAGTTTTCTTTTTTACTGTCCATATTTTTGGTAAAAGTCAACTTTTACTTGTATGAAGGTTTTTGCTTCACGTAGGAGTTGAAGAAGAGTGGCGCGGGTTTCAAACTCTTCTCTGGTCTTAGGCAGACTGCGGTTCCGGAAGACTTCCAGATAACGTTCAATTTCATCTAGCAAATCAGAAGCAGGATTGGTCTGGCTCAGTTGACCTGCAATTTTTGAAAAGAGTTGGGCCAAAATCAGGCTCTCACTGGCAGCTAGGTGACAGGTGTTGATTTGCTGGGCCATATTTCGCAGGATGCGACTTTGTCGCTGTCTCATCTCAAAGTAGTGAATATGGTAATCGGTCTGGTGAAAGAGGTGGTCTGAGTGATCCAAATAGACCAGTCTGAGGGCTTCTTCCAAAAGGGTGTCCAATTCTTCAACCAACTGTGCTCGGTTGCGTCCATCCCCTCTGGATAAATAATATTTGAAGCGCTGGAGAATATCTTTTAACTTTTCTTCTACCAATGTGTGGTAGTGCTGGATTTCCTCTTCTCGTGAAGGCATATAGAGATTAACAAGCAAGGCAAATCCTGTACCGATAGCAAAGAGAAGGAGTTCATTGACTAGAAGGTCTGGAGAGGTTGACTCTTGTACCAAGAGGTGGCTAACCAAAACCGTGCTTGGTGTGATGCCAATTTCCCAGCCCATCTTGTAGGCTAGGGGAACATAAAGAGCCAGATAGAGGCCAAGGCTCCAGATATGAAATCCGCTCAAGTGAAAAACCAAAACCCCGATAGCCAGAGCCAGAAGCATGGAAAAGAGCCGATTGCGGGCCAGTTTTAAAGTACTTCTACGTGTATCAGATAGGCTTAAGAGGGCGATGATTCCAGCTGAAACTGCTGAGGAGAGATTGAGAAAATAAGCAAGAAGGCAGGCAAGACAGGTAGCTAAGATGAGCTTAGTCGTACGTTGGCTAATAGACATAAGGATTTCCTAGTAAGTTATAATAAAAGCGGAAAAGACAAGACCTGAGCAGGCTTGTCTTTATGAGTTATTTTTTACGGGCTGCTGCGTATTCGGCAACAGCAGTAAAGAGGACGTCAGTAGAAGAGTTAAGGGCTGTTTCACATGAGTCTTGGATGACCCCAATCACAAATCCAACCCCAACAACTTGCATGGCAATATCGTTAGAAATACCGAAAAGGCTACAAGCAACTGGGATAAGAAGGAGGGAACCTCCCGCAATACCAGAAGCACCACAGGCTGAGATTGCGGCAACTACACTAAGGATAAAGGCTGTCGCAAAGTCAACAGGGATTCCCAAAGTATTTACTGCAGCAAGGGTTAGAACGTTAATAGTAATCGCTGCCCCGGCCATATTGATAGTAGATCCAAGTGGGATAGAAACTGAATAGGTATCTGGATCCAGTCCGAGGTCATGGCATAGTTTCATGTTGACAGGGATATTAGCAGCAGAACTACGAGTGAAGAAGGCTGTTACACCGCTGACACGCAAACATTTCCAAACGAGGGGATAAGGGTTTCTCTTCATAAAGAGGAAGGCAATTAGTGGATTGACTACTAAGGCTACAAAGAACATAGTTGTCACCAAGAGGGCAAGCAAGATTCCGTAGTTGGCTAGACTGCCGATTCCCTTATCAGAGATGGTTTTGAAGACAAGGCCAAGGATTCCAAATGGAGCTAGGTTGATGATCCATTCGACAATCTTAGAAGTTACATCAGCCATAGTTTTCAGCAATTCTTTACTGTTTTTGCTGGCCTCTCTCATAGCAATCCCGAAAATAACTGCCCATGATAGGATACCGATGTAGTTGGCAGTAATGAGGGCATTGACTGGATTGTCAACCAGTTTGAGCAAGAGGTTGCTGAGGACTTGTCCAATCCCATCTGGTGGTGTAATTTCTGTATTGGCACTATTCAAGGCAATCTCAATAGGGACGATGAAACTTGCTAAGACAGCAACAAGTGCCGCTGCAAAGGTTCCTACCAAGTAAAGGAAGATAACCGTTTTCATGTTGCTATCTTGTCCCTTTTGATGTTGGGAAAGGGCGTTAGCAACGAGAGCAAAGACTAGAATAGGTGCGATAGCTTTTAGACCGCCAACAAAGAGATCTCCGAGTAGACCAATTCCTGAAATGTTAGGAAGTGTCAGTCCTAGAATTCCTCCAACAAGCATACCCACCAAAATCCGTTTGATTAGGCTTGCTTTATTCCAAGCATGAATGATTTTTTTCATAACAACCTCCTTAGTTGTGTAATGTTTATGATTATAGTATAAATATGAACTAAAATCAAGAATTTTCTGTCTATTTTTGCTGTTATTTTTGAATATTTATGGAGATTCATCACTTGTGAAAGTATGGTATAATAAAAGAAAGGAGTTTTCTATGCAAGAATTTTTTCAAACCTACCTCAATAAGCTTGATGTTACAACGATTATCGAGAATATCTTGACCAAGATAATTTCTCTGTTATTCCTATTTTTACTCTTCTACATAGCTAAAAAAATGCTCCATACCATGGTGCAGAGAATTGTTAAACCTTCTCTAAAAATGTCTCGTCATGATGTCGGGCGTCAGAAAACCATCTCACGTCTGTTAGAAAATGTGTTTAATTATACCCTTTATTTCTTTTTACTTTACTGCATTTTGTCGATTTTAGGTTTGCCAGTTTCTAGTTTGCTGGCAGGGGCTGGGATTGCTGGGGTGGCTATTGGGATGGGAGCCCAAGGTTTTCTGTCTGATGTCATCAATGGCTTTTTCATCCTCTTTGAACGTCAACTGGATGTGGGAGATGAGGTCGTTTTGACAAATGGTCCTATTACTGTATCGGGCAAGGTCGTCAGCGTCGGCATTCGAACAACGCAACTCAGAGGAGAAGACCAGGTTCTACACTTCGTTCCCAATCGGAATATCACCGTTGTCAGCAATTTCTCTCGTACAGACTAGGCCTGAAATTTTAGCAGATTTATGGTACAATAGAAAGAGTTTGGTAAAGGAGAGAAGATGTTTTTAGAAAAACAGTTGGGCAATGGTTGTACCTGGATTAACCTAGATTTGGACAAGTTGAAAAAACTAGAGGACCTTTCTGAAATCTACGGTTTGGACAAGGAAACCATCGAATATGCGCTGGATAGAAATGAGCGTGCCCACATGGATTATCACCGTGAAAATGGGGCTGTGACCTTTATCTACAATGTTTTGAACTTGAAAAAGGATAAGGCCTACTACGAAGCCTTTCCCATGACCTTTATCGTGGAACATCGTCGCCTGATTACCATTAGTAATACCAAGAACGCTTATGTCATTGAACAGATGACCCGTTATCTGGAGAGTCATGACACGCTTTCGATTTACAAGTTTCTCTTTGCTAGTCTGGAAATCATCAGCAATGCCTACTATCCTGTCATCGAGCAGATGGACAAGAGTAAGGATGAAGTCAATGGCCTCTTGCGCCAGAGGACGACCAAGAAAAACCTCTTTGCCCTTTCCGACTTGGAGACTGGTATGGTTTACCTCACTGCGGCTGCAAAGCAAAATCGCATGTTGCTGGAGCATATTCAAGGGCATGCCCTCTATCGCAGTTTTAACGAGATTGAGAGAGAACAGTTTGATGATGCTATGATTGAGGCTCATCAATTGGTATCCATGACAGACTTGATTTCTCAGGTTCTCCAACAACTATCAGCATCTTACAACAACATCCTAAACAACAATCTGAATGATAATTTGACAACCTTGACCATCATTTCAGTCTTGCTAGCGGTTTTGGCAGTCGTGACAGGCTTTTTCGGAATGAATGTTCCCCTACCTTTAACAGATGAGCCCCATGCTTGGCTCTACATCAGTTTAGCCAGTGCAGGATTGTGGATTATCCTGTCATTGTTACTAAGGAAAATTGCGAAAAAAAGTTAAGAAAAGGAGCCAGAATGGCGATTGAAAATTACATGCCAGATTTTGCTGTGGAAGCAGTCTATGATCTGACAGTTCCAAGCCTGCAGGCGCAGGGAATCAAGGCTGTTTTGGTCGATTTGGATAATACCCTCATTGCTTGGAACAACCCTGATGGGACGCCAGAGATGAAGCAATGGCTACATGATCTTCGGGACGCAGGCATTCGCATTATCGTAGTCTCAAATAACACTAAAAAACGCGTCCAACGAGCAGTTGAGAAGTTTGGGATTGACTACGTTTATTGGGCTCTGAAGCCCTTCACATTTGGGATTGATCGTGCCATGAAGGAATTTCACTATGAGAAAAGTGAAGTAGTCATGGTTGGAGATCAGCTTATGACAGATATTCGAGCAGCCCACCGTGCTGGCATTCGCTCGATTTTAGTCAAACCCTTGGTCCAACATGACTCGATCAAGACGCAGATTAACCGAGCTCGTGAGCGTCGTGTCATGCGAAAAATCACTGAAAAGTACGGACCGATTACATATAAAAAAGGAATTTAATTATGGAAGAAATTCTCTGTATTGGTTGTGGAGCAACCATTCAGACGACAGACAAGGCTGGTCTTGGATTTACTCCCCAGTCGGCACTCGAAAAAGGTTTGGAGACTGGCGAAGTCTATTGCCAACGCTGTTTCCGTCTCCGCCACTACAATGAAATCACGGATGTCAAGTTGACGGACGATGATTTCCTCAAGCTCTTGCACGAGGTGGGAGACAGTGATGCCTTGGTGGTCAATGTCATTGATATCTTTGACTTTAATGGCTCTGTCATCCCAGGCTTACCACGTTTTGTATCGGGTAATGATGTCCTCTTAGTGGGAAATAAAAAAGATATTCTACCCAAGTCTGTTAAACCGGGCAAGATTAGCCAGTGGCTCATGGAACGTGCCCACGAAGAAGGTCTTCGTCCAATCGATGTCGTTCTAACTTCAGCACAAAATAAACATGCTATTAAGGAAGTCATTGACAAAATCGAACACTACCGTAAGGGCCGTGATGTCTATGTTGTTGGCGTGACAAACGTTGGAAAATCAACCCTCATCAATGCCATCATTCAAGAAATCACGGGTGATCAGAATGTCATCACGACTTCGCGCTTCCCAGGGACAACCTTGGACAAAATTGAGATTCCGCTTGACGACGGTTCTTATATCTACGATACGCCGGGGATCATCCACCGTCATCAGATGGCCCATTATTTGACTGCTAAAAACCTTAAGTATGTCAGCCCTAAAAAGGAAATCAAGCCTAAAACCTATCAGCTCAATCCTGAACAAACCCTGTTTCTAGGCGGTCTCGGACGCTTTGACTTCATTGAAGGTGAAAAGCAAGGATTTACAGCTTTCTTTGACAATGAACTCAAACTCCACCGAACCAAGCTAGAAGGAGCTAGTGCTTTCTATGACAAGCATGTAGGAACCCTTCTGACACCACCAAATAGCAAGGAAAAAGAAGATTTCCCAAAACTAGTCCAACATGTATTTAACATCAAGGACAAGACCGACCTAGTGATTTCAGGCCTAGGCTGGATCCGCGTAACAGGCACAGCCAAAGTCGCCGTTTGGGCACCAGAAGGCGTCGCAGTCGTCACACGAAAAGCAATTATTTAAAATAAAATCACTGAGCGAACAAAGTGAGCTCACACAGCGATAGTTATTGCCGTGGTGTTTTGCCAATCGATAGATTGGCAAGGGGCACAATTGAGACCAAGGCTCAATTGTGAGGTCAGGAAATCCATTTTTCAAAGATGAAATCTTTGGAAAATTAGTTCCGACCGTCCCCCACCACCTAAAATAACTATCAAAAAACAAGGAAGAAAATTATGTCATTAACATCAAAACAACGTGCCTTCCTCAACAGTCAGGCACACACCCTAAAACCCATCATCCAAATCGGGAAAAATGGACTCAACGACCAAATTAAAACCAGCGTTCGCCAAGCTCTTGATGCACGCGAATTGATCAAGGTTACTCTTTTGCAAAACACAGATGAAAATATCCACGAAGTAGCTGAAATTTTGGAAGAAGAAATCGGTGTGGATACAGTCCAAAAAATCGGACGCATCTTGATTTTGTTTAAACAATCCAGCAAGAAAGAAAATCGCAAGATTTCTAAAAAAGTCAAAGAAATCTAGGAAATCTACTCCAAATAACTGTTTTTACAGAGAAATAAAGGAGACTAGCCTATGGCAATCGAACTATTGACTCCCTTTACCAAGGTAGAGTTGGAGCCAGAAATCAAGGAGAAAAAACGCAAACAAGTCGGGATTTTAGGGGGGAATTTTAACCCTGTTCACAATGCCCATCTGATTGTTGCGGATCAAGTAAGACAACAGTTGGGGCTGGACCAGGTTCTGCTCATGCCTGAATACCAACCTCCTCATGTAGATAAAAAGGAAACCATCCCTGAACACCATCGTCTCAAGATGCTTGAGTTGGCGATTGAGGGGATTGAAGGTCTGGCCATTGAAACTATTGAGTTGGAGCGCAAGGGAATTTCCTACACCTACGACACCATGAAGATTTTAACAGAGAAGAATCCAGATACGGATTATTACTTTATCATCGGTGCCGATATGGTGGACTATCTGCCTAAGTGGTACCGAATTGATGAACTGGTAGATATGGTTCAGTTTGTGGGAGTTCAGCGCCCACGCTACAAGGCTGGGACTTCTTACCCAGTTATCTGGGTGGATGTGCCTCTCATGGATATCTCGTCCAGCATGGTGCGTGACTTCCTTGCCCAAGGTCGGAAACCCAATTTTCTCCTGCCTCAGCCTGTGCTAGACTACATCGAGAAGGAGGGGCTTTACTGATGGCCTATCAAGACTATATCAACTGCTCCCGTGAGGCTTTGTTGGAAAAAATGGCAGAGCTTCTGCCTGAAAAACGCTTAACCCATTGCTTGGGTGTGGAGCGTGCAGCCATAGAACTGGCTCAGCGATTTGGGGTCGATACTGAGAAAGCAGGACTAGCCGGCCTTCTTCATGACTATGCTAAAAAGCTGTCAAATCAGGAATTTCTAGACTTGATTGACCGATATCAGCTAGACCCTGACCTCAAAAACTGGGGTAATAATGTATGGCATGGTATGGTTGGGATTTACAAGATTCAAGAAGATTTGGATTTGCATGATTCAGAAATTCTGCGAGCCATTGAAATCCATACAGTTGGGGCGGATCAGATGACAGATCTTGATAAGGTCATCTATGTCGCAGACTATATCGAGCACAATCGAGCCTTTCCTGGAGTAAATGTGGCGCGTGAGATTGCAAGTCTATCGCTCAATAAGGCGGTGGCCTACGAAACAGCTCGTACCGTGGAGCATCTAGCTCATCAGGGATTCCCCATCTATCCCCAAACCCTTGAAACCTATAACGCCTTTGTGCACTATTTGAAAGAGGACTAAATGAAGACGGCTTTTATAATCATTGATGTTCAGAATATTTTAGTGGAAACCGGTTTTCAGACAAATAGTCTATTGGAAAAAATTTCTTATTTACAAAACCATGCTAGAAGTAAGAATATCGAAATTATCTATGTTCAACATATTGAGAATCCTGAAGCCCAAACATCAGAAGATTGGCAGTTATCTGCGCTTTTAAATCGAAAACCTGATGAAAAGGTCTTTCAGAAGAAGTATAATAGTATTTTCAAAGAAACTGGCTTAAAAGAATACTTGGATAAACAGGGGATTGAAAAATTAGTTTTATGTGGCATGCAGACAGAATATTGTGTGGATACCTCTGTCAAGGTTGCCTTTGAATATGGCTATAAGCTGATTATTCCAGAAGGTGCTGTCACAACCTTTGATGGGGATGACATTCCAGCAGCAACGATAAATGAATTTTATGAGGACATTTGGGAGGAGCGCTTTGCAGATGTCCTAGACTACAAACATATTTTCTAAAAAGAGGACTAAATGAACGAAAAAGAATTACTAGAACTAGTCGTGAAAGCGGCTGATGAGAAACGTGCGGAGGATATCCTCGCACTTGATGTACAAGATTTGACCAGCGTGACAGACTACTTTGTGATCACTAGCTCAATGAATAGCCGTCAGTTGGACGCTATCGCTGACAATATCCGTGAAAAAGTAGCGGAAGCAGGTTTTAAAGGAAGCCATGTCGAAGGCGATGCAACTGGAGGCTGGGTATTGCTGGACCTCGGTGGGGTTGTTGTGCATATCTTCTCAGAAGAAATGCGTGCCCACTATAACCTAGAAAAACTCTGGCATGAGGCGGATTCTGTAGATATTTCAGAAGCCTTAGCATAGGAGATAAACTCAGTTGTAGTCAACTGGGTTTCTTTGCTTATTTTAGAAGAAAATGGATAGAAAGGTGAGGGCTACTGGTGTTTGCCATTGAGGCTCTTGGTATCATGATTATGGCAACTTATGAAACCTTTGCGGCTGTTTACGATGTTGTGATGGATGATAGTTTATACGATAAATGGACGGATTTTTCGCTGCGTCATTTGCCTAAGACCAAGGAGAGAAAGAAACTCTTGGAACTGGCTTGTGGAACAGGAATTCAATCGGTGCGCTTCTCTCAGGCTGGTTTTGATGTGACTGGACTGGACTTGAGTGCTGATATGTTGAAAATTGCCGAAAAGAGAGCTGCTTCAGCCAAGCAAAAGATTGATTTCATTGAAGGAAATATGCTGGATTTGTCCAAGGCAGGTCAATATGATTTTGTCACTTGTTATTCGGACTCAATCTGCTACATGCAGGATGAAGTGGAAGTAGGGGACGTTTTTAAGGAAGTCTATAATGCTCTTAATGAAGATGGAGTTTTCATCTTTGATGTGCATTCGACTTACCAGACGGATGAGGTTTTTCCAGGCTATTCCTACCATGAAAATGCGGAAGATTTCGCCATGCTCTGGGATACCTACGAGGACGAAGCACCTCACTCCATCGTGCATGAGTTGACCTTCTTTATCAAGGAAGCGGATGGTTCCTTTAGTCGCCACGATGAAGTGCATGAGGAGCGGACCTATGAAGTCTTGACCTATGATATTTTGTTGGAACAGGCTGGTTTTAAGTCCTTCAAACTCTATGCGGACTTTGAAGACAAGGAGCCAACAGAAACTAGCACCCGTTGGTTTTTTGTCGCGCAGAAGTAGGAGATTAGCATGACCATCACAGGTATTATCGCGGAGTTTAATCCTTTTCATAATGGGCACAAATACCTGCTAGATCAGGCGGATGGGCTAAAAATTGTTGCCATGAGTGGAAATTTCATGCAACGTGGAGAACCAGCGATTATAGATAAGTGGGTACGGGCTCAGATGGCGCTTGAAAATGGCGCAGACTTGGTAGTGGAATTACCCTTTTTAGTCAGTGTTCAGGCGGCGGATTTCTTTGGTAAAGGAGCTGTGGATATCTTGGCCCTGTTAGGCATTGATACTCTAGCCTTTGGGACAGAGGAAGTTCTGGATTACCAGAAAATCGCTGACTTATACACAGAGAAAGGTGCTGAGATGGAGAAATTTGTGGAAAATCTACCTGATTCTCTCTCTTATCCCCAGAAAACCCAAGCTATGTGGAAGGAATTTGCAGGTCTTGATTTTTCAGGCAATACTCCCAATCATGTTCTTGCTCTTGCCTATGCCAAGGCAGTTGCGGGATGCAACATCAAACTCCATCCGATTCAGCGTCAGGGAGCAGGTTACCATTCTGTGGATAAGGATGTGGACTTTGCCTCGGCGACAGCCCTCCGTCAGCACCAGAGGGACAAAGATTTCTTAGAACGCTTTATTCCATCTGTTGCCCTCTTTGAGCAAAACAGTAAGGTGAGCTGGGATGACTATTTTCCCTTGCTACGCTATCAAATCTTGTCCAATCCAGACCTAACCACTATCTATCAGGTCAATCAAGAAATGGCAGTGCGCATTAAAGATGCGATCAAGACGGCCCAGTCTGTAGAAGAATTGGCCGAGGCGGTTGGCACCAAGCGGTATACTAAGGCGCGTGTCAGACGCCTCTTGACTTATATCTTGGTGCAGGCTAGAGAAAGCGACTTGCCAGAAGGGATTCATGTCCTTGGATTTACTGAAAAAGGCAGGCAACATCTCAAGTCTTTGAAAGGTCAGGTCAGTCTAGTCAGCCGAATTGGAAAAGAACCTTGGGATGATATGACTCAAAAGGCAGATAGAATTTACCAACTAGGAAATCCAAGTATAGCAGAGCAGAATTTCGGCAGAGTACCCATTAGAATAGAATCAAACTAAGTCTACTGAAAGGTAGGCTTTTTGAGATTTTTTACGAATAATACTCTTCGAAAATCAAATTCAAACCACGTCAACGTCGCCTTGCCGTACTCAAGTACAGCCTGCGGCTAGTTTCCTAGTTTGCTCTTTGATTTTCATTGAGTATAAATAGATAGAAAAAGAAAATCTTGTACAAGTTCCTGACAATTTCTTTCTTTTCGTGTATAATAGTGGAAAAGAGGTAAAACGAGGTATGGCTATGGAAGCAGTTCTTTACTCAACGTTCCGAAATCATTTAAAAGACTATATGAAGAAGGTAAACGATGAATTTGAGCCTTTGACGGTAGTTAATAAAAATCCAGATGAGGACATTGTAGTTCTTTCAAAGAGCGAATGGGACAGTATTCAGGAAACACTGAGAATCGCTCAAAATAAGGAGTTATCAGACAAGGTTTTGCGAGGAATGGATCAAGTTCGTGCTGGAAGCACTCAAGTCCATGTTATTGAGGAGTGATGAATGCTACTCAAGTTTACAGAAGATGCGTGGGCAGATTATTGCTACTGGCAAACTCAGGATAAGAAAACCCTAAAAAGAATCAACATGCTAATCAAGGATATTCAACGCGATCCGTTTACAGGAATTGGTAAACCAGAACCACTCAAGTATGACTACCAAGGAGCTTGGTCACGTCGTATTGATGCAGAAAATCGCTTGATTTATATGATGGATGGAGATAGCGTGGCTTTCTTGTCCTTTAAAGATCATTACTAAGTCTACTGAAAAGTAGGCTTTTTAAACAACAATTTTATTTTAGTAATTTTGTCCTAAATTCCTCAAAACATATTCTATTTTAGGTTTGTGAAAATCACTTTTTTATGGTAGAATGTAAAAGAATGTATGTCATTCGGAATAACAATAAAATGAGGTAAAAACATGGAAATCATGTCGCTTGCGATTGCTGTTTTTGCCGTCATCATTGGTTTAGTCATTGGATATGTCAGCATCTCAGCCAAGATGAAATCATCTCAGGAAGCTGCAGAGTTGATGCTTTTAAATGCTGAACAAGAAGCAACTAATTTACGTGGACAAGCTGAGCGTGAAGCGGATTTACTTGTTAATGAAGCTAAACGTGAAAGCAAGTCTCTTAAAAAAGAAGCACTATTGGAGGCCAAAGAAGAAGCCAGAAAATACCGTGAAGAAGTGGACGCTGAATTCAAATCAGAACGTCAAGAACTCAAACAAATCGAAAGTCGTTTGACAGAGAGAGCTGCTAGCCTTGATCGTAAGGACGACAATTTGACGAGTAAAGAACAAACACTTGAACAAAAAGAACAAAGTATTTCTGATAGAGCGAAAAACCTTGATGCGCGTGAAGAGCAATTAGAGGAAGTCGAAAGACAAAAAGAAGCAGAGCTAGAGCGTATTGGTGCTCTGTCTCAGGCAGAAGCACGAGATATTATCTTAGCACAGACAGAGGAAAACTTGACCAAGGAGATTGCCAGTCGTATTCGTGAGGCTGAGCAAGAGGTCAAGGAACGTTCTGATAAAATGGCCAAGGACATCCTGGTTCAAGCTATGCAACGTATCGCTGGTGAATATGTAGCAGAGTCAACTAACTCAACAGTTCATCTGCCAGACGATACTATGAAGGGACGCATTATTGGTCGTGAAGGTCGTAACATTCGTACCTTTGAAAGTTTGACAGGGGTCGATGTGATTATCGACGATACACCAGAAGTGGTGACCTTGTCAGGTTTTGACCCGATTCGTCGCGAGATTGCCCGTATGACTATGGAAATGTTGCTCAAAGATGGTCGTATTCATCCGGCTCGTATCGAAGAGTTGGTTGAGAAAAACCGTCAAGAGATTGACAATAAGATCCGTGAATACGGTGAGGCCGCTGCCTATGAGATCGGTGCGCCGAACCTCCATCCAGACTTGATGAAGATTATGGGGCGTTTGCAGTTCCGTACCTCTTATGGACAAAATGTCTTGCGTCATTCGATTGAGGTTGCTAAGTTGGCTGGTATTATGGCTAGTGAGCTTGGTGAAAATGCGGCTCTTGCTCGTCGTGCTGGCTTCCTTCACGATATCGGGAAAGCCATTGACCGTGAGGTTGAAGGTAGCCACGTTGAAATCGGTACGGAATTGGCACGTAAGTACAAGGAACACCCAGTTGTTGTCAATACGATTGCTAGTCACCACGGTGATGTCGAAGCTGAAAGCGTGATTGCAGTAATCGTTGCTGCAGCAGATGCCTTGAGTGCGGCACGTCCAGGTGCTCGTAGTGAGTCTCTTGAAAGCTACATCAAGCGTCTTCATGATTTGGAAGAAATTGCGAACGGCTTTGAAGGGGTACAAAATAGCTTTGCCCTTCAAGCAGGACGTGAAATCCGTATCATGGTCAATCCAGGACAAATCAAGGACGACAAAGTCACAATCTTGGCTCATAAAGTTCGTGAGAAAATTGAAAACAATCTCGATTACCCAGGAAATATCAAGGTAACCGTGATTCGCGAGCTTCGTGCAGTAGATTATGCCAAATAAATAAGAAAGAGCAGTTGAAAAATTACTGCTTTTTTGTTACACTAGATAGAAAGACTGTAAAGGATAATCTGGCTTTTTGCCATTATTCTAGAGAAATGTTATTTCACAGACTGACTAAAAGGAGACACAATGGCAGACCGAGGCTTACTAATCGTTTTTTCTGGTCCTTCAGGGGTTGGAAAAGGAACGGTTAGAAGAGAGATTTTTGAGAGTTCTGAAAACCAATTTCAATACTCTGTATCGATGACGACACGCGCACAACGTCCTGGAGAAGTGGACGGTGTTGACTATTTCTTCCGTACTCGCGAAGAGTTTGAAGAGCTGATTCGTCAAGGACAGATGTTGGAATATGCAGAATATGTCGGCAACTACTATGGAACTCCCCTGACCTATGTCAATGAAACCTTGGACAAGGGAATCGATGTTTTCCTTGAAATTGAAGTTCAGGGCGCTCTTCAGGTCAAGAAAAAGGTTCCAGATGCTGTCTTTATCTTCCTGACACCACCAGATTTGGATGAATTGCAAGATCGTTTGGTAGGACGTGGAACCGACAGTGCAGAAGTGATTGCCCAACGAATCGAAAAAGCCAAGGAAGAAATTGCTCTTATGCGAGAGTATGATTACGCGATTGTCAACGATCAGGTGCCCCTAGCTGCTGAGCGTGTCAAACGTGTTATCGAAGCAGAGCACTTCCGTGTGGATCGTGTCATTGGTCACTATCAGGAGATGTTACCAAAATCTCCAACTACCCGATAAAATTTAGAAAATAGGTACAAGCAAATGATGTTAAAACCCTCTATTGATACCTTGCTCGACAAGGTTCCATCAAAATATTCACTCGTAATCTTGGAAGCAAAACGTGCCCACGAATTGGAAGCAGGTGCGCCGGCAACTCAAGGTTTCAAGTCTGAAAAATCAACTCTTCGCGCTTTAGAAGAAATCGAATCAGGAAACGTTACAATTCACCCAGATCCAGAAGGAAAACGTGAAGCAGTGCGTCGCCGTATCGAAGAAGAAAAACGCCGCAAAGAAGAAGAAGAAAAGAAAATCAAAGAGCAAATCGCTAAAGAAAAAGAAGATGG
This sequence comes from Streptococcus sp. CF7_Ac1-8, assembly GCF_024295435.1. GTDB lineage: Bacteria > Bacillota > Bacilli > Lactobacillales > Streptococcaceae > Streptococcus > Streptococcus mitis_AP. The sequence goes on from NZ_JANCPI010000006.1 coordinate 60,066, forward strand.
TGAAAAAATTTAAGGTTGGGGGGACTCAATCTTATTTTTTCTATTGCAAGAATGTACTGACAAGGAGGAGGTGAGAAGATGTCTATAGCCAAGATTATCGTGGATGTGCCTTTGATGCAGACGGACCAGCCCTATAGTTATAGAATTCCTGCGGAATTTGAGGGAATGTTGGAAGTTGGAATGCGGGTACATGTGCCCTTTGGTAAGGGTAATCGCCTGATTCAAGGGATTGTTCTTGATTTGGAGTCTCAATCAGATGAAGAAGAGACAGAACAAGACTTAAAAGATATTGCTGAGGTATTGGATTTTTCTCCTGTTCTCACGCAAGAACAACTCTGGCTGGCTGAGGAGTTACGCAAGTCCGTCTTCTCCTACAAGATCTCCATCCTCAAGGCTATGTTGCCAGGATTTCTGAACTCCAGCTATGACAAGATTCTCTATCCTCTGGCAGGTCTGAGTCAAGAAGATCGAGAGCGCTTGTTTGGTTCAGAAGATTCGCTTGCCTTTTCTTCTCTGGATTTAGCTAAGCAAGCTGAAATGATGCGTTTGACTAGAAAAGGCCTGCTTGGTCTGGAGTATCAGGCAGTCGATCAAAAGAAGGTCAAGACCCAGTCTTGGTATGAGGTGAATCTTGCTCAATTAGAAAGTGTAGAGATTTCTACACGCGCCAAGAAAAAGTTAGAACTGAGAGACTATTTGCTTTCTCATCCTGAGAGTGCTTCCTTGGCTAGTTTGTTAGAATCCTACTCGCGGGAGCAAGTTAACTTCTTTGTGGAACAAGGTGCTGTTTCCATAGTCCAAAAGGAAGTGCAACGCTCGGCTGCTTATTTTGAAGGGATTGAAGCAAGTCAGCCTTTGGAATTGAATGCAGAACAAAGACAGGCGCGTGATGCGGTTGTGAGTGCGATTGGTAGTCACCAGGCTCCCTTCCTCCTTCAAGGGATTACAGGAAGTGGGAAGACAGAAATTTACTTGCAGATTATCCAAGGGACCTTGGACAAGGGCAAGACAGCTATTTTGCTGGTACCTGAGATTTCTCTGACTCCACAGATGACGGAGCGTTTTATTGCTCGATTTGGTGAGAAAGTGGCCATCCTTCACTCAGGTTTGTCTAATGGTGAAAAGTATGATGAATGGCGCAAGGTAGAACGTGGCGATGCCCAAGTTGTTGTTGGTGCTAGATCGGCCATCTTTGCTCCGCTGAAAAATCTGGGTGTTATGATTATCGATGAGGAGCATGAAGCAACTTATAAGCAGGATAGTAATCCTCGTTACCATGCTAGAGAGGTTGCTATTTTACGGGCTCAGTATAATCAAGCGGCACTGGTGCTTGGGTCTGCAACGCCGAGCTTAGAGAGCCGTGCTCGGGCTGGGAAGGGCGTCTATCAACACTTGCGTCTGACCCAACGAGCTAATCCTTTAGCTAGGATTCCTGAGGTTCAAGTGGTTGACTTTCGAGACTATATTGGACAAAACGAGACATCAAACTTTACTCCTCCTTTGCTAGAAGCTATCCAAGACCGTCTGGCTAAAAAAGAGCAGGTGGTTCTCATGCTCAATCGCCGTGGTTATTCTAGCTTTGTTATGTGTCGAGAGTGTGGGACGGTGGATACTTGTCCTAACTGTGATATTTCCCTGACCTTGCACATGGATACCAAGACCATGAACTGCCATTATTGTGGTTTTTTAAAGGACATTCCTCAGACCTGTCCTAACTGTAAGAGTCGCAGTATTCGCTACTACGGGACGGGAACTCAGAAGGCTTATGACGAGCTGGCAGAGCTTTTTCCTCAGGCCCGCATTTTGCGGATGGATGTGGATACGACTCGAAAGAAAGGCAGTCACCAAGCTTTGCTTGACCAGTTTGGGCGAGGAGAAGCGGATATTTTACTAGGTACTCAGATGATTGCCAAGGGATTGGATTTTCCCAATGTGACTTTGGTCGGAGTGCTCAATGCGGATACGGCCTTGAATTTACCTGATTTCCGTTCTTCTGAGAGAACCTTCCAGCTCTTGACTCAGGTGGCAGGTCGAGCAGGTCGAGCAGAAAAAGCTGGTCAGGTCTTGATTCAGTCCTATAATCCGCAGCACTATGCTATTCGATTTGCCAAGGATCAGGACTACGAAGGCTTTTATGCTTATGAAATGGGAATCAGACGACAACTTGGTTATCCACCTTACTATTTCACCATTGGAATTACCCTTTCTCATAAGAAAGAAGAAGAGGTTGTTAAACGTGCCTATGAAGTTATGAACATTTTGCGGTCAGGCTTGTCAGATACCAGTAACATCCTTGGGCCGACGCCCAAACCCATTGCTCGTACCCACAACCTCTATCATTACCAGATTTTGATTAAATACCGTTTAGAAGATGAGCTGGGGCCGACTCTAAATCAGGTTCTGGCCTTGACTCAAGAACGGGAAAATAGTGAGCTCCGTCTCAGCATTGATCATGAGCCACAGCAATTTTTATAAGAAGGAGAAGATATGACAAAATTAATCTTTATGGGGACCCCCGACTTTTCAGCAACAGTTTTAAAAGGGCTTTTGACAGATGACCGCTATGAGATTCTAGCCGTTGTGACCCAGCCAGACCGTGCTGTTGGGCGTAAAAAAGTTATCCAAGAAACCCCAGTTAAACAAGCTGCCAAAGAGGCAGGACTTCCTATCTACCAACCTGAAAAACTATCTGGAAGTCCAGAGATGGAAACTATTATGCAGCTAGGAGCAGATGGAATTGTGACTGCTGCATTTGGGCAATTTCTTCCAAGTAAACTCCTTGATAGCATGGACTTTGCGGTCAATGTTCATGCTTCTCTTCTTCCTAAACATCGTGGTGGAGCGCCAATCCATTATGCCTTGATTCAAGGGGATGAGGAAGCTGGTGTGACCATTATGGAAATGGTCAAGGAAATGGATGCAGGAGATATGATTTCCCGTCGCAGCATTCCTATCACAGATGAGGATAATGTCGGTATCTTATTTGAGAAATTAGCTCTTGTTGGTCGTGACTTGCTTTTGGACACTTTGCCTGCCTATATTGCTGGGGAAATCAAACCTGAACCGCAAGATCCAAGTCAGGTTACCTTCTCGCCAAATATTAAGCCAGAGGAAGAAAAACTGGATTGGAACAAAACTAATCGTCAACTCTTCAACCAAATCCGTGGCATGAACCCGTGGCCTGTGGCCCATACTTTCCTCAAGGGAGACCGCTTTAAGATTTATGAAGCCCTACCAGTAGAAGGTCAGGGAAATCCAGGTGAAATCCTCTCTATCGGCAAGAAAGAATTGATTGTCGCAACGGCAGAAGGAGCTTTGTCTCTCAGACAAGTGCAGCCAGCAGGCAAACCTAAGATGGATATTGCTTCCTTCCTTAACGGAGTTGGACGTACATTGACTGTAGGAGAACGATTTGGTGACTAAAGTAGAAACGGCTAGAAGTTTAGCCCTAGCAGTATTAGAGGATATCTTTATCAATCAAGCATACTCAAATATTGCCTTAAATAAGCATCTCAAGGGAAGCCAGCTTTCAGTAGCAGACAAGGGCTTGGTAACAGAGCTGGTCTATGGAACAGTAGCTCGCAAACTGACTCTGGAATGGTACCTATCTCACTTTATCGAAGACAGAGACCAGTTAGACAGCTGGCTCTATGTTCTGCTTCTTATGAGTGCCTACCAACTCCGCTATTTGGACAAAATTCCAGACCATGCTGTGGTCAATGAAGCGGTGGAATTAGCCAAATTCCGTAAAAAAGGCAGTGAAAAATTGGTCAATGCTGTCTTGCGCCGTATCCTGCGTGAAGGATGGCCAGATATTGCCAGCATCAAACGAAAAAACAAGCGTGATTCCATTGCTTATTCTCTCCCAGTTTGGTTAGTTTCCAAACTCAAGGAAGAATACGGTGAAGAGCGAGCACAAGCCATCTTTGAAAGCCTTTTGGTGCGCAACAAGGCCAGTATTCGTGTAACAGACCTAGGTCGAAAAGAAGAAATCAAAACCTTGTTAGAGGCTAGTGATTCACCTTTGTCTGTTTCTGGTCTGGTCAAGGAGCAAGGGCACTTTGCAGGCCATGATTTGTTTGCAGAAGGTGCTATAACTATTCAAGACGAGTCCAGTCAATTGGTTGCGCCAACTCTTGATCTACAAGGTGATGAGCAGGTTCTAGATGCTTGTGCGGCTCCGGGTGGGAAAACAGCCCATATTGCTTCTTATCTCACGACAGGCCAGGTTACTGCTCTGGACTTGTATGACCACAAGTTGGACTTAATCCAAGAAAATGCCCAACGTCTAGGCGTTGCAGAACGGGTTCAAACTCAAAAATTGGATGCCAGAAAGGTGCATGAGCTTTTTGGTCAGAATTCCTTTGACAAGATTTTAGTAGATGCTCCTTGTTCAGGAATCGGTCTTTTGCGTCGCAAACCAGATATCAAATACAATAAAGAAACGGCAGATTTCGCGTCCTTACAGGAAATTCAGCTAGAAATATTAGGTAGTGTTTGTCAAACACTACGCAAAGGTGGTATAATAACTTATAGTACCTGTACTATTGTCTCAGAGGAGAATTTTCAAGTCGTTGAGGCGTTTTTAGAAAGTCATCCCGAGTTCGAGCAGGTAAAACTAGAACATGAATGTAAGGATATCATGAAAGACGGCTGTATCCTCATTACACCTGAATTGTATGGAAGTGATGGATTCTTCATCAGTCGATTTCGCAAGATATCAGATTAGGAAGGAACTGACACATGGAAATTTCATTATTAACAGATGTTGGTCAGAAACGAACAAATAACCAAGACTATGTCAACCACTATGTCAATAGAGCTGGACGTACCATGATTATTTTAGCTGATGGAATGGGAGGTCATCGCGCAGGGAATATCGCTAGTGAAATGGCGGTAACAGACCTAGGTATAGCTTGGGTCGATACCCAGATCGATACAGTCAATGAAGTGCGTGAATGGTTCGCCCATTACCTAGAAATTGAAAATCAAAAGATTCATCAACTTGGACAAGATGATGCCTATAAAGGAATGGGAACAACTCTAGAAGCTGTTGCTATTATTGGCAATCAGGCTATCTATGCTCATATTGGAGATTCTCGTATCGGTTTGATTCGTGGAGAAGAATACCACCAGTTAACGAGCGATCATTCCTTGGTCAATGAATTGCTCAAGGCAGGTCAATTGACACCTGAAGAAGCAGCTAGCCACCCACAGAAAAATATTATTACCCAGTCAATCGGTCAAAAAGATGAAATTCAGCCTGATTTTGGAATGATTACCCTTGAGCCGGGAGACTATCTCCTACTTAATAGTGATGGATTAACAAATATGATTTCAGGAAGTGAAATCTATGATATTGTAACCAGCGATATTCCTTTGGCAGATAAGGCAGCAACCTTGATCCGTTTTGCCAACAATGCTGGTGGATTGGACAATATCACAGTTGCCCTTATTGCTATTAATGAGGAGGCAACAGAATGATCCAAATCGGCAAGATTTTTGCCGGGCGGTATCGAATTATCAAACAAATTGGTCGAGGAGGCATGGCAGATGTCTATTTGGCTAAGGATTTGATTTTGGACGGTGAAGAAGTGGCAGTGAAGGTCCTGAGGACTAACTACCAAACAGACCCGATTGCTGTGGCGCGTTTCCAGCGGGAAGCGAGAGCCATGGCGGATCTGGACCATCCTCATATCGTTCGGATTACAGATATTGGTGAAGAAGAGGGGCAACAGTATCTCGCAATGGAATATGTTGCTGGGTTAGACCTCAAACGCTATATCAAGGAACATCACCCTCTTTCAAATGAAGAAGCGATTCGAATCATGGGACAAATCCTCTTGGCTATGCGCTTAGCTCATACTCGAGGAATTGTTCACAGAGATTTAAAACCGCAAAATATCCTTTTGACACCAGATGGGACTGCCAAGGTTACAGACTTTGGAATCGCAGTAGCCTTTGCAGAGACAAGTCTGACTCAGACCAACTCAATGCTAGGTTCCGTTCATTATTTGTCTCCAGAGCAGGCGCGTGGTTCTAAAGCAACTGTGCAGAGTGATATCTATGCTATGGGGATTATCTTCTATGAGATGCTGACAGGTCATATTCCTTACGATGGGGATAGTGCGGTGACCATTGCCCTCCAGCATTTCCAGAAGCCCTTGCCATCGGTTATAGCTGAAAATCCATCTGTACCTCAGGCTTTAGAAAATGTTGTTATCAAGGCAACTGCCAAGAAATTGACAGATCGCTACAAGTCAGTCGCTGAGATGTATGTGGATTTATCTAGTAGTTTGTCTTATAATCGTCGTAATGAACCAAAGCTGGTCTTTGACGATGCGACTAAGACGGACACCAAGACTCTTCCTAAAGTTCCACAAAGTACCTTGACTTCTATTCCTAAAGCTCCGGTACAAGAGGGAAGACCTCAACCTAAGCCCCAGCCTCATCAAACAGAAAAAACGGTACCTAGTCCAAAGCCAACCAAACGCCGTCGCATGAAAGCACGTTATCCAATTTTATTTGCGACCTTCTTGTTAGTTGTGGCATCTTTAGTATGGATTTTATATAGAACGCCCGCTACCATTGCCGTTCCAAAGGTGGCAGGTCAGACGGTTGCAGAGGCTAAAGAGGCTCTAAAAAAAGCCAATTTTGAGGTTGGTGAAGAAAAAGCAGAGGCCAGTGACAAGGTTGAAGAAGGTAGGGTTATTCGTACCGATCCTGATGCTGGTACAGCACGTAAAGAAGGAACAAAAATTAATTTGATTGTGTCTTCAGGTCAGCAGTCTTTCCAACTCGGAAATTATCTTGGAAGAAAATCTAGTGATGTAGTGGCAGATTTGAAAGGTAAGAAGGTTCCAGAAAATCTAATTAAGATTGAGGAAGAAGAATCCAACGAGATTGAAGCCGGTACAATCATGAAACAAAGTTTACCGGAAGGAACAACCTACGATCTTAGCAAGGCAACTCAAATAGTTCTGACTGTTGCTAAAAAAGTAAATTCTATTTCAATGCCAAGTTATATTGGTTCTAGCCGAGAATTTGCAGTCAATAATCTTACACAGATATATGAAGTTAAAAAAGCTAATATCGAAGTTGTAGAAGTGTCTATAGCTCCTGAAGGAACAGCTGAGGGGACTGTTGTAGAGCAAAGTCCAAAACCGGGTGAAAAGGTAGATTTAAACACCACTCGTGTTAAAATTTCTATTTATAAAGCGAAACAAACTCATTCTTCTTCAACTTCTTCATCCTCATCCTCTTCTTCGTCCTCAAGTTCTTCTCGGAAATCTAACGAACAAGGGGATGCAGAATCCACTCCAACACAGGGAAATCCGCAAGGTAATTCACAACGAGGAGATACTTCCCGAGACAATCCATAGTGATACTAGAATCTTTGTCATGATTTCGTGGCAAAGATTTTTTTTGACTCCAGATTTGTGATAGAATAGAGGGAGTTGATAAAAGGAGGAACGCATGGAAGAGTCAAAAGAATTAAATGCCGTCATCGATGTGATTATGCTAGCAGGGACCATTCTCTTAAAAAGTGGTTCAGAGATTCATCGTGTAGAAGATACCATGATCCGTATTGCGCATTCGCAGGGGATTGTGGATTGCAATGTTCTTGCTATGCCTGCCGCGATCTTTTTCTCCATTGAAAATACCAATATTTCGCGTATGAAGCGCGTGACCTCCTCTTCTTATAACATCGAAAAAGTCTGCGATGTCAACCAGATTTCTCGTCAGTTGGTAGGTGGAAAGCTTGGTTTAGAGACAGCCTTCAAGCAATTGACGGACTTGCAAGCCCAACCCCTTCCCTATACTAAGTTGCAGGTAACTCTGGCTGCGACCTTTAGTGCTCCTTTCTTTTCAATTATGTTTAGTGGAAATATCTACGACGCACTTGGGGCAGGAGTGGCGACCTTATTTGGTTTTGCCTTTTCTCTCTATGTGGAGAAGTTTATCCGAATTCCCTTTGTGACAGCCTTTGCTGGAGCCTTTGTCTTTGGGATGATTGCCCAATTTTGGGCTCGCTACACAGGTTTTCCTTCAACAGCGGATTTGATTATAGCTGGTGCGGTCATGCCTTTTGTACCAGGTATTGCTTTGACCAATGCGGTTCGTGATATTATGACCAACCACATAAACTCTGGTATGAGTAAGATGTTTGAATCTCTACTCATTACCCTTGCTTTAGGGGCGGGAACTTCTGTCGCCTTGGTATTGATGAACTAATATGACACTAACAACCTTTTTATTACAAGCAGTGGCAAGTCTTCTTGCCATTATCACTTTTTTAATCGTACTCAATGTGCAACGCTCTATGCTCTTACCTGGGGGGATTTTGGGCATGGCTGTCTGGTTAATCTATCTCTTGCTCAAGGAACCAACCAATGTCATTGTAGCCACCTTCATTGCGGCCATTATTGGTTCTTGTGTCAGCCAGATTTTAAGTATTCTTTATAAAACACCTGCTGTGGTCTTTATCTTGGCCATCTTGGCACCTCTGGTTCCGGGTTATCTCTCCTATCGGACAACTGCCTTTTTTGTGACAGGAGATTACAGTCATGCCATTGCTAGTGCAACCTTGGTTGTTATGTTGGCTTTGGTGATTTCCATTGGAATGGCTAGCGGAACAGTGATTCTTAGACTGTATTCCTACTTACGAAAACAGCATAATAGTTAGAATAATAAGCGACTTGATTTGGTGAATCAAGTCTTTTTTCTCTCTTTTACTGCCATTTGTGATAAAATAGTATAGAACGATTTTTTACAATGAATGATAAAACAGAGGTAAATATGACAATCGGTATTGATAAGATTGGTTTTGCGACCAGTCAATATGTCTTGAAATTACAAGACTTAGCAGAAGCGAGGGGAATTGACCCTGAAAAATTAAGTAAAGGACTCTTGCTCAAGGAATTGAGTATTGCACCCCTAACTGAGGACATCGTGACCTTGGCGGCTAGTGCAAGCGACTCTATTTTAACTGAGCAAGAAAGACAAGAAATTGATATGGTCATTGTGGCTACCGAGTCAGGAATTGACCAGAGTAAGGCTGCAGCCGTCTTTGTGCATGGCTTGCTGGGCATCCAGCCCTTTGCTCGTAGTTTCGAGATTAAAGAAGCTTGCTATGGAGCGACAGCTGCCCTTCATTATGCCAAATTGCATGTGGAAAATTCTCCAGAGTCCAAAGTCTTGGTCATTGCCAGTGATATTGCCAAATATGGTATTGAAACTCCGGGAGAACCCACTCAGGGTGCTGGCAGTGTGGCCATGTTGATTACACAGAATCCACGCATTATGGCCTTTAATAACGATAATGTGGCTCAGACTCGTGACATTATGGATTTCTGGCGTCCAAATTACTCTACAACTCCTTATGTAAATGGTGTTTATTCTACCCAGCAATACTTGGATAGTTTGAAAACGACTTGGCTTGAATACCAAAAACGTTACCAGCTTACCTTAGATGATTTTGCAGCTGTTTGCTTCCACTTGCCTTACCCTAAATTAGCGCTAAAAGGCTTGAAAAAAATCATGGATAAGAGCCTGTCTCAAGAGAAAAAAGACCTCTTGCAAAAGCATTTTGACCAGTCTATTCTCTACAGTCAAAAGGTGGGGAATATCTACACAGGATCTCTCTTCCTCGGACTCTTGTCTCTATTGGAAAATACAGATAGCTTGAAGGCTGGGGATAAAATTGCCCTTTATAGTTACGGAAGTGGGGCTGTAGCTGAGTTATTCAGTGGTGAATTGGTTGAAGGATATGAAGCTTATCTGGATAAAGACCGCTTGAACAAACTTGACCAACGAACTGCCTTATCCGTTGCAGACTATGAAAAGGTCTTCTTTGAGGAAGTAGACTTGGATGAAACAAACTCTGCCCAGTTTGCTGGCTATGAAAATCAAGATTTTGCCTTGGTTGAAATTGTGGACCACCAACGCCGTTATAGCAAGGTTGAAAAATAATGAAGATAAGTTGGAATGGATTTTCTAAAAAATCATACCATGAGCGCCTTGAGCTGTTAAAAGCTCAGGCGCTCCTTAGTCCTGATAAGCAAACTAGTTTGGAGCAGGATGAACAGATGAGTGTGGCTGTTGCAGACCAGCTGAGTGAGAATGTAGTGGGAACTTTTTCTCTACCTTATTCGCTTGTTCCAGAGGTTCTTGTCAATGATCAGGAATACACCGTTCCCTATGTGACAGAAGAACCCTCTGTGGTTGCAGCGGCTAGCTATGCCAGTAAAATCATCAAGCGAGCAGGTGGCTTTACTGCTCAAGTACATGATCGTCAGATGATTGGGCAGGTAGCACTTTATCAAGTTGCTGAACCTGAACAAGTACAAGAGAAGATTACCAGTAAGAAAGCGGAGCTCTTAGAACTTGCCAATCAAGCCTATCCTTCTATCGTTAAACGAGGAGGTGGGGCACGTGATTTGCATGTCGGGCAGATTAAAGGTGAAACAGACTTTCTCGTTGTTTATCTCCATGTCGATACCCAGGAAGCCATGGGAGCCAATATGCTCAACACCATGCTGGAAGCTTTGAAACCTGTCTTAGAAGAACTCGGTCAGGGACAAAGTCTCATGGGAATCCTGTCCAACTACGCGACCGATTCTCTAGTGACAGCCAGCTGTCGCATCGCCTTTCGCTATTTGAGTCGCCAAAAGGATCAAGGACGAGAAATTGCAGAGAAGATAGCCTTGGCTAGTCAGTTTGCGCAGGCTGATCCTTACCGAGCTGCTACCCACAATAAAGGGATTTTTAATGGTATTGATGCCATTTTGATTGCCACTGGTAATGACTGGCGTGCTATTGAGGCAGGAGCTCATGCTTTTGCCAGTCGAGACGGGCGCTACCAAGGTCTTAGTCAATGGACGCTGGACCTTGAAAGAGAAGAATTGGTTGGTGAGATGACCCTGCCTATGCCTGTAGCGACAAAGGGTGGCTCTATCGGTCTCAACCCTCGTGTAGCCCTCAATCATGAACTGCTGGGAAATCCATCTGCTAAAGAATTAGCTCAGATTATCGTGTCTATCGGTCTCGCCCAAAACTTTGCGGCCCTCAAAGCCTTGGTGAGTACAGGGATCCAGCAAGGCCACATGAAATTGCAGGCCAAATCCCTAGCTCTCCTTGCAGGTGCCAGTGAATCCGAGGTTGCTCCTCTGGTTGAGCGACTTATCGCAGATAAAACCTTTAACTTAGAGACAGCCCAGCGCTATCTCGAAAACTTAAGATCATAAAAAAACTCAGACGAATCGGTCTGAGTTTTCTTGTGCTTATACTCTTCGAAAATCAAATTCAAACCACGTCAGCTTCGCCTTGCCGTACTCAAGTACAGCCTGCGGCTAGCTTCCTAGTTTGCTCTTTGATTTTCATTGAGTATTAAATACTTTTTCCAGGTAATAGGGTAACTGGTAAGAAGTAGCCTGTTGTCGCAACTTCCTTACCTTCGATCTTCTGCAAGAGAAGATCAACAGTGAGGCAGGCAATCTCTTGCAAAGGTTGCTTAATTGTTGTCAAATGAGGGTAGTAGTTCTCGATAAAATAGGTCCCATCGTAGCCGATGACTTTGAGCTCTTCAGGAACAGAAATGCCTAGTTCTTGAGCAATTTTAATGACCAGAATAGCTGTCAAATCATCTGAAGCAAAAATGGCATCTGGCTTTTGTCGAGTCAAGATATTCTTGATTTCCATTTCTTTTCTGACAGGAGAAAAGTCACTGGAAACATTGATAATAGGTGCTTTGGGGAGAACAGATGCAAAGCCAGCGTGGCGTAGTCCAGTTGGCGAGTTAGAATTGTCATTTCCTGTAATCATGATGATAGACTGGGCGCCTGTCTTGACTAAGGTCTGGGCAGCAAGAACCCCACCAGCGTAGTTGTCAGAGGAAACGACTGGAATGTCTGGCGATAGGTTTCGGTCAAAGGAAATAATCGGTGCTGTCACACGATTGTAGTCTTCAATTCCTAAGTTGTGACTACCAGAAATGATACCGTCCACCTGATTGGCTTCCAGCATTTCGATGTACTCGCGTTCTTTTTCAGAATCATGCTCACTGTTGCAGATGATGGTCTTATAACCATTTTTGAAGAGTTGGTGTTCCAGCTTATCAATCAATTCTGCGTAGAAAACGTTGGAAATATTTGGGAAAATCAAGCCGATTAATTTAGCCGATTTTCCTTGCAGACTACGAGCTAGGTTGTTGGGTTTATAGCCCAATTCCCGCATGGCTTCATTGACCTTTTGAATAGTTTTCTCTGATAAATAGCCTTTTTTATTGATAACCCGAGAAACGGTAGTAGGGCTGACGCCTGCAAGTTTGGCGACATCAGTTAGTTTTGCGACCATAATCTAATTCATAGTAAGTTCCAGTTGGGTTTCCAGATTTGATCAGGATACCATTTTGGTCCGCATGTGGGAAGACACGACCAGAAAATACTTTTTCTCCTTTATTGATGAAAATTTCAAAGACAGAGTTATCGATGAAGATTGTAGCAGTAGTAGCCTGGTTATCGATTGGGCAAGAACGAGTTGTCCCAAATTCTTGAGCGTACTGTTCACCAGCTTGGCTACGATCCACTGTCACTTGACCATTTACAAGGTCAAAGTTGATTGAAAGTCCCTTGCCTTCTTTATCAGCAAGTAAGACAATCTCGCTCTGGCTATTGGCTTCCAAGTTGAGTTCAAGTTCGTAAGTGTTATTGGTTTGGGCACGATTTGAGAAGGCTTCTTCAGAAGCACGAAGGTCCTTGACAGCTGCGACTGGGTATTGGTAGAGTTTACCGTCTTTGATAGTGAGTTCTTTGACCAAAGAGAAGGTTCCTTGGTGGTCAAAACGATCAGAAGGGTAAGAAACATCTGGCAAACCAAGCCAGCTAACAGCTAGAGCACGTCCATCAGGAGAGTTGAAGGCTTGAGTTGCATAGGCTTCGAAACCATAGTCCATGTTTTGAAGTTGAGACACATCTACCATTTTGGCATTTTCAGGGTCAAAGGAAGCCCCAATCTTATACATATTTGGATAGATATTATCGTAATCTAGAACTTTCTTATCCAATCCTTGTGGGCAGTAAAGAAGGACAGGTTGCTCCCCTACAAAGATCAGATTTGGGCATTCCATCATATAGGCAGTGCGGTCGTTAGCAAAGTCAAGGTCGCCAACAGCTTGCCAGTTTGTGTAGTCGTTGTCAATAGCTTTGTAGAGACGAACGAAGCCTTTTTTCTCCAAATCTTGTCCACCGACGATGGCATAGTATTGACCTTTAAAATTAAAAATTTGCGGATCGCGGAAGTGGTCAGTAGAGTCTGCTGGCTGGTCGATCAAGATCTTGTCAATCTTCGTAATCTTGCCATCCTTGTCCATCAAAGCACCGATTTGGTACGGGTGACGGATCCAGTTTTCATCGCGGACATTTCCTGTATAAAATAGGAACAAGTTATCGCCAAACTGCATGGCAGAACCAGAGTAGGCACCGTGGCTATCTAATGGAGTATCTGGTAAAACTTTGATTCCAGTTTCTTTAAAGTGAATCAAATCATCACTTTCTAGCTGTGCCCAAGATTTTAAACCGTGGGCTGCACCAAAAGGAAAATTCTGGTAAAAGAGGATCCACTTGCCATCAAAGTAAGAAAAGCCATTTGGGTCGTTGAGAAGTCCTGTTTTTGGCTCAACATGGTAATGAGTATGCCATGGAGATTGTGCCATATTTTTCTTTATATTTTGAATTTCTTCTTGCGTCCAATCTTCATAGGGTCTATAACGACGCTCAGTTGTCCATTCCATTCATTCATTCCTCCAAAAATCTTATCACTTTTAATAGTAACCGTTTTCGATTAAAAATGCAAGCCTTTTATGTTAAAAAAGAGAAAAAACTGCCAAACGTTTATCATAAATCAAAAGCAGGAAATCAATCATCTATCTGCAGAAAATTGAAAGAAAGTGAAATAAAATCCTTTTTAACTCAGATTTTAAACTATTTTTTTAAAGAACACTTTCATAAAACTCTCACAATATATCAAAACAAAGGACCTTACTCTAAGAAACAAATATTTTTTCTGCAAAACGCTTGACATATTTTTGAAACATGATAAAATAAAAGTCGTAGGGCGAATAAAATCGCTTTCAAACAATAACAAAATTCTATAATAAGGAGATTTTTGCAAATGAACAATCAGGAAATTGCAAAAAAAGTCATCGATGCCTTGGGCGGACGTGAAAATGTCAACAGTGTTGCCCACTGTGCGACTCGTCTTCGTGTCATGGTCAAAGATGAAGGAAAAATCAATAAAGAAGTGATTGAGAACTTGGAAAAAGTTCAAGGTGCTTTCTTTAACTCAGGTCAATACCAAATCATCTTTGGTACAGGTACAGTTAACAAAATGTACGATGAAGTTGTTGCACTTGGTTTGCCAACATCATCTAAAGATGATATGAAAGCAGAAGCTGCCAAACAAGGGAACTGGTTCCAACGTGCTATCCGTACTTTCGGTGACGTTTTCGTTCCAATCATCCCAGTTATCGTAGCAACAGGTCTTTTCATGGGTGTACGTGGTCTATTGACTGCTCTTGGAATGACACTTCCAGCTGACGTGACAACTTACACGCAAATCTTGACAGATACAGCCTTTATCATCTTGCCAGGTTTGGTTGTGTGGTCAACCTTCCGTGTATTCGGTGGAAATCCAGCCGTTGGTATCGTTCTTGGTATGATGCTTGTTTCTGGCTCGCTTCCAAACGCTTGGGCAGTCGCTTCAGGTGGTGAAGTAACAGCTATGAACTTCTTTGGTTTCATCCCTGTTGTTGGTTTGCAAGGTTCTGTTCTTCCAGCCTTCATCATCGGGGTTGTCGGAGCTAAATTTGAAAAAGCTGTCCGCAAGGTTGTTCCAGATGTCATTGACCTCTTGGTAACGCCATTTGTTACACTTTTGGTCATGTCTATCCTTGGACTCTTTGTCATTGGACCGGTCTTCCACGTCGTTGAAAACTACATCCTTATCGCTACAAAAGCGATCCTCAGCTTGCCATTTGGTCTTGGTGGTTTCTTGATTGGTGGGGTTCACCAATTGATCGTTGTGTCAGGTGTGCACCACATCTTCAACTTGCTTGAAGTTCAATTGCTTGCTGCTGACCATGCTAACCCATTCAACGCGATCATCACAGCTGCTATGACAGCTCAAGGTGCTGCGACTGTTGCGGTTGGTGTTAAAACTAAAAATCCAAAACTAAAAACACTTGCTTTCCCAGCTGCTCTTTCTGCCTTCCTAGGTATTACAGAGCCTGCTATTTTCGGGGTTAACTTGCGCTTCCGTAAACCATTCTTCCTTTCATTGATTGCTGGTGCAATCGGTGGTGGATTGGCTTCTATCCTTGGACTTGCAGGTACTGGTAATGGTATCACCATCATCCCTGGTACAATGCTTTACATCGGTAACGGACAACTTGCACAATACCTTCTTATGGTAGCTGTATCATTCGTTCTTGGTTTTGCTCTTACTTATATGTTTGGTTATGAGGATGAAAAAGAAGTTGCTACTGAAGTAGAGACAGAACGTTTGGTCCAAGAAGAAACAACTGGTAACATTCCAGCAGCTCTTCAAAATGAAACACTTGTAACTCCTATCGTTGGTGACGTTGTAGCTCTTGCTGATGTCAATGACCCAGTCTTCTCAAGTGGAGCTATGGGACAAGGTATCGCTGTGAAACCTAGCCAAGGTGTGGTTTATGCACCAGCTGATGCTGAAGTTTCAATCGCCTTTGCGACAGGTCACGCCTTTGGTTTGAAAACAACTAATGGTGCTGAAGTCTTGATCCACGTTGGTATCGACACTGTAACAATGAACGGTGAAGGTTTCGAACAAAAAGTTGCTCAAGGTGACAAGGTAAAAGCTGGCGATGTTCTTGGAACATTTGACTCAAACAAAATCGCCGCAGCTGGTCTTGATGATACAACAATGGTTATTGTTACAAACACAGCTGACTTCTCTTCAGTAGCTCCAATCGCAACAGGTTCAGTTGCGAAGGATGATGCTCTTATCGAAGTGAAAGCCTAATACTCTTCGAAAATCAAATTCAAACCGTGTCAGCTTCGCCTTGCCGTACTCAAGTACAGCCTTCGGCTAGCTTCCTAGTTTGCTCTTTGATTTTCATTGAGTACTACATTCCCTCTCAAAATGAAAACGAACAAATGACATGTTTGTTCGTTTTTGCTTGAATGGTAAGATTTACAGAGAAAAATCTAAAAAATTGAGAAACTTAGATTTTTAAAATATGCTATAATAAAGAAAATAAAAACAAGAGGTTTATCATGACAAAATTATATGGAAGCTTGGAAGCGGGCGGTACAAAGTTTGTCTGTGCTGTCGGTGATGAAAACTTTAACGTTGTAGAAAAAACACAATTTCCAACAACAACTCCAATCGAAACAATCGATAAAACCATCGAGTTCTTTTCAAAATTCGATAACCTTGCTGGCCTTGCAGTTGGTTCATTTGGTCCGATTGATATTGACAAAAACTCAAAAACTTATGGCTTTATCACAACAACTCCAAAACCTCACTGGGCAAATGTGGACTTGCTTGGTGCCCTTCGTAGAGCCCTAAACGTGCCAATGTACTTCACAACAGACGTAAACAGTTCTGCCTATGGTGAAGTGGTTGCCCGTAACAATGCTGGTGGCCGTATCGAAAACTTGGTTTACTATACAATCGGTACTGGTATCGGTGCTGGTGTTATCCAACGTGGTGAGTTTATCGGTGGTGTGGGTCACCCTGAAATGGGACACTACTATGTGGCTAAACACCCAATGGATATTGAAAAAGAATTCAACGGTGTTTGTCCATTCCACAAAGGATGTTTGGAAGGCTTTGCGGCTGGACCAAGTCTCGAAGCTCGTACAGGTATTCGTGGTGAAAATATTGAACTCAACAGCTCTGTCTGGGATGTTCAAGCCTACTACATTGCTCAAGCAGCGGTTAATGCTACAGTGACATTCCGCCCAGACGTGATTGTCTTTGGTGGTGGAGTCATGGCTCAACAACACATGCTGGACCGTGTCCGTGAGAAATTCACAGCTCTTCTTAATGGCTACCTACCAGTACCAGATGTGCGTGACTACATTGTGACGCCAGCAGTCGCAGGAAATGGTTCTGCCACACTTGGGAACTTTGTTCTTGCAAAAGAAGTCTCAAAATAAAGCACAAAATCCGCTTGGGAAACCAAACGGATTTTTTACATGTTAAAGCATTTGCCAGAAGAAGTCAATAATATAGGTCAGACCGTAGGTATAAACCACCAAGGTAAAGGGTTTGGTCAGAATGATGATGGTCATATAGCGCTTAAAACTCATCTTGGTCAGTGCAGCTAGCATACAGAGAAAGTCAGCTGGACTAATCGGCCAAATCATCATAAAAATAAAGAAACGGTCAAAACGATTGCCCTTGTCCAACCAGCCGATATACTTGTCATAGGTGCGCTTGCTGACGACAGACTGGACAAAGGCAGCCCCATAGAGGCGCACCAGATAAAAGATAATGGCACAGCCAATCACGATGCCAATATAGTTGTAGATAGTCCCGATGATGTGTCCGTAGATAAAGACCCCTGCTACCGAGGTCAAGGCCCCTGGGATGATAGGGACGACCGTCTGTAAAATCTGTAAAAAGATAAAGAGAGGTGGCCCCCAGATACCTGCCTGCTGGATAAAGGCAGAGAGGGTTTCCTTAGACTGTAAAATCCCAGCCTGATAAGCCCAAATACAGAAAATCAAACTCCCAACCCCACCGACAATCGATGAGATATTGATAACTTGCTGTAAAAGGGGAGAAACAGCTTTCATTTGTTTATCCTGTGACATGTAAACTCCTCATAGATAGTATATTTCTACTATACCATATTTTAGAGGAGAAAGGGGGAAGATTGCTTTTGCAAGAGGAAGAGTGATGGAATTTGAGGCTAAACATGCTATAATATAGGGAGTGGACAAGTAGCAAAGGAGAGAGTATGATACAGGTAAAACCAGAACTGGAGATAGAAAAACAACTGATCAACCAACTGGTAACTGGGGAAAGTCAATGGACTTACAGAGATGACCTTAAAACTGAAGAGCAATTATGGGAAAACTTCTTTGAAAAGCTAGCCCAGAACAATGTGCCTCTATTGGCAGATCATCCCCTGACAGAACAGGAAAAATGCCAGATAAAGAATCAACTGAACTTTGTTAGCTACTATGATGCGGCCAAGTGGTTGGTCGGCGAAAATGGCATTGCCAAGGTTGAGGTTCAGAGAGAAGATGCTAGTTTGGGGACTATCCGTTTATCTGTCATTTGGCGAGACAATATCGCAGCTGGTAAGTCTAGTTATGAGGTTGTCAACCAAGTTGAGAGAGATAAGATAAATCCTCAGGATCAAGACCGCAGGCTAGATGTGACCCTCTTGATTAATGGCCTTCCAATGATTCAGATCGAGCTTAAAAGTCCCAGAGTTGCTTTTCTAGATGCCTTTCATCAAATCAAGAAGTATGACCGCGAAGGCAAGTTCCGTGGCATCTACTCTAGCTTACAGATGTTTGTTGTGACCAATAAAGTAGACACACGCTATATCGCTGCAGCTAGGGAAAATAAACTCAACAAGCAATTTCTAACCAAGTGGGTGGATAAAGACAACCAACCCATAACGAGCTTGACCAGCTTTGCCCACGAAGTCCTTTCCATACCTCGTGCTCATCAGATGGTCATGCAGTATTCTGTTCTTGATGATAGTAAGAAGGCTCTTATCCTTCTGCGTCCTTACCAGATCCACGCCATCGAAGCAGTGCAAGAAGCTTCTCGCCAGCAAGCATCAGGATATGTCTGGCATACGACAGGTTCAGGGAAGACCTTGACCTCCTATAAGGTAGCGCGGAATCTCCTTCAGATTCCATCCATCCAAAAGACGATTTTTGTCGTTGACCGCAGGGACTTGGACCAACAGACTACATCGTCCTTTCTCTCCTATGCGACCAATGATGTCATTGATATTGATGAGACGGATAATACTCATGATTTAGTCAAGCGACTGGGAAGCAATGATAAGCGTGTCGTGGTGACCACCATCCAGAAAATTACTACCATGATGCGTAAGTTTGAGCAAGGACTTTACCAGCGTGATGCGGACAAAATCAAGGGTCTTCGAGTGGCCTTTGTCGTGGATGAATGCCACCGTGCCGTAACGCCTCAAACACAAAAAGACATTAAGGTCTTTTTCCCACAGTCGCTTTGGTATGGTTTTACAGGCACACCTATCTTTAAGGAAAATAAACGCCAGCAGGTCGGTGACCTAGCTCAAAGCACCCAGCAACAGTACGGTGACCGTCTCCATGAGTATACAGTCAAGGAAGCTATCCATGATGGAGCAGTTTTAGGTTTTAAGGTGGATTATCGCAATACCCTCATCACGGATAAATCCGAAAAGGACATACCAGATATTGTCTACGAGGATGAGGAGCATATGTTGGAAGTCTTGGATGCTATTATCAATAAATCCCGCCAACAGCTAGGCTTCCAAAAGGGAGTAGGTAAGACCTATAATGCTATCCTGACTGTCAAGTCAATCCCTCAAGCCCAAGCCTACTACGACCTCCTCAAACGGGTCAAGGCTGGGGAGACGAGAGTCAAGGTATCGGAAAGGGTTAAGCAGGTCCTTCCTGACTTTCCAAAGGCGACCATCACCTACTCGGTCACAGAAAATGAAGAAGACTCAAGAGCCAATCAAGACCACATGAAGCAAGTCTTAGAGGACTACAACCAAGAGTTTGATACCCACTTTACCATGGCGGATCTTCGTGGCTTTAATACGGATGTCAATAACCGCCTAGCTCGAAAGCAGGACAAATACCTCTATCGCAATGAACAGTTGGACTTGGTTATCGTGGTCAATCGTCTCTTAACAGGATTTGATGCCCCTTGTCTGTCAACTCTCTTTATCGACCGCAAGTCTATGCAACCGCAGGACTTGATTCAGGCTTTTAGTCGAACCAATCGAATATTTGATAGCAGTAAGACCTACGGTCATATCATCACCTTCCAAAAGCCCCTAGCCTTTAAGGAAGCCGTAGATAATGCCCTCAAGCTCTACTCAAATGGTGGTGAAAACGAGGTCCTAGCTCCGAGTTGGGAAGAGGAGAAGAGAAACTTTTTGAGGAGTTGCAGTGATTTCAAAAATCTTGCTACTGATGACTATGTGAATGGTCTAGATTTCGAGCAAGTCTCTACGCCTGAGTTGAGGAAACTAGCTAAAACCTATCAATCCTTTGATAAATATCTAGCCTCTATCCGAGTGTATAAAGAGTATGATGAGGAAGAGCTTTACAGTCAGACAGGACTTGATGGAGAAAAGTTGGAAAGGTATCTGGGTCTTTATCGAAATGTCCTTGCTGAATTAAAAAGCCGAGTAGAGGATGATGACGATGGTGAACCACTTGATATCCACTATGAACTGGAGTCTATCCAAGTGGATGAGATCAACTATGCCTATATCTTAACCTTGATTCAAAGCCTGATTGAACAAGGTCAAAGTCAAGAAAAGAACCTAAGCGCTCAAGATAGGGAAGCCGTGGATAACTATATTCAGAGTCTTGAGAAGACCAATCCAAATCTTGCCCAGATCATCACTGAACTGTGGAGAGAAGTTCAAGACTATCCAGAAAGCTATCGTGGTCAGTCTATCGCAAATATCTTGGATCAGATGATCGAGGCGGTCATCCAGCAACACATCCAAGTCTTTAGCAAGCGCTGGTATGTCGGCGAAGATGAACTCCGTTACTATGTCGAACACTACCGTAAGGGAGCTAAAAAACAACTAGGAGAAAGCCAGTTGACTAAGAGCCAGCGCTATCAGGACTATAAGTTAGAGGTGGCGGATGCCCTCAATCCTCTCCTCTATAAAAAACAAATCAAGGAAGCCTATACTCAGCTAGTAGAGGAAGTCATTGAGCCGTTGAGGGTTGGGAGATAAGGGAATAAATTATGGATAAATTGTTGGATAGTTTGCAAAATGTGTTTGGTAATAGATTTCTGGAATATTTTATGGAACAAGACAAGAAACATAAATATTTAAAATTGGGTGACTATCAAAAGATAATTCAGAAATTTATTGAGGATGAACAGTTATTTCGAACTAACTATTATAGTGGGAACCATGTTCATTTCACTCGTTTTCTGCTTGTTAGCATTGAGAAATTTAAAAATAATGATAGAACAATCGATTTTACAGAGTTAGATCATAAAGGTAAATTGATTTGGCAATTAGAACATATTATACCTCAAAGTAAATTTGAACCAGGAGATTCTAACAAGAATAATTTAGGGAATTTAACTTTATTACATGGAGATTTAAATGTAAAAATTTCAAACGAAAATTTTGAAGAAAAAAAGAAAGTCTTACATGAAGAAGATGAGTCAAAGTTTTACATTAATGAAGTTTTTAGAAGAAATAATTTTAAGAAATCTGATATTGATAAGAGATCAAGTGATTTAAAAAATGATTTAGTTGATATTATTAATAATCATTTTGATGCTTATTGTGAAAAAGTGTTGAAAATAAAGAATGAATCTAACGTGTTAAAACAGTCAGAAAGAAGTGATTATGAAAAATCAGAATAGAAAAATTCCCAAAATTAGATTTAACAGATTTAATAGTGTTTGGGAAGAAGATAGAATTGCAGATATAGTCAAAATATCTGCTGGTGGTGATGTAGATAAAGTAAAATTGAAGGAAAGTGGAAAATATCCTGTTATTGCAAATGCTTTGACAAACAAAGGAATCGTTGGATTTTATGAAGATTATAAAGTGAAAGCTCCTGCAGTGACTGTTACGGGTCGTGGAGATGTTGGATATGCAGTAGCAAGACATGAAAATTTTACTCCAATTGTTAGACTCCTGACTCTTCAATCGGAAAAAATTGATGTTGATTATCTTGAAAATCAGATTAATTCTATGAGAATTTTAAATGAATCTACGGGTGTTCCTCAATTGACAGCTCCACAACTTGGGAACTACAAAGTGTATCATCCTAAAATTGAAGAACAATCCGCCATTGGCTCCCTCTTCCGTACCCTAGATGATCTTTTGGTAAGCTACAAAGATAATCTAGCCAACTATCAATCTCTCAAGATGACCATGCTCTCCAAGATGTTTCCAAAAGTTGGACAGACAGTCCCTGAGATTCGTTTAGATGGATTTGAAGATGAGTGGGAGAAAGGAACAATTGGAGAGTTTGGCTCTTTCTATTATGGAAAAAGTGCACCGAAATGGTCAGTGACTGATGAGGCAACAACACCGTGTGTACGTTATGGCGAGTTGTATACAAAATTCTCCACAAAAATAGATAAAATATACTCGTACACATCAATTCCTAAAGAAAATTTGAAATTGAGTTCTGGTAATGAGGTATTAGTACCTCGGGTTGGTGAAAATCCATTAGATTTTGCAAATTGTAGTTGGTTGTCACTGAAAGGTGTTGCAATTGGTGAAATGATTTCCGTATATAATACACCTAACAATCCGTTGTTTATCGCATATTATTTTAATGCAAAAATGAAAAAAGAGTTTGCCAAACGAGTTGAAGGTGGAAGTGTAGCAAATCTTTATTACACATACTTAGAGAATATTTCAATATCTGTGCCATCTCTTCCTGAACAACAAGCCATCGGCACTTACTTCTCAAACCTAGATAACCTCATCAACTCTCACCAAGAAAAAATTTCTCAGCTAGAAACACTCAAAAAGAAACTTTTACAGGATATGTTTATTTAAGGAGGAATCATGTATAGCTCTATTAAAGAATTAATTGAAAATATAGAATCCGAAAAGAAAAGACTTCAAGATATCTTTAGTCAATTAGCTGATTATGAAAAAGAAGCATATGAGAATCAATATCAGCAAGTAGATAATGATTTTTCATCTCTTATTGATTTGATTAATAACGAATTAGATGATGAGTTTTTATCTGGTGATGTGACAGAAAAGTATAAAAAACTACGTGAGAATTGGTTAAGAAATATATTTAGTTGTCATGGTAGTGATGTTTATACGTATGAAACAAATCTACCTCAAATTTTAAAGGATTTTAAAGCAATTAAACTTTTCTCTTTCATTGCTAAAATAGATTCTACGACTGTTATTATAGGAGCTAACGGAGCAGGGAAAACTAGTCTTATTAATGAATTAAGAAAGAATAGTATAGATGAGATGTATGTCTTACCTGCTCAAAAACTATTGTATTTTGTGTCTAATACCCACAATCGTAATGGAATTACTAAAGAAAAATACATTCAAGATTTGAAAGAGGTGAATATTAAATATGACACGATTGAAATACAGACTCACCAGATTGAAGATGATTTTTCGGGCACTTTTACTAAACTGATAACACTGTGGGTAAAAGATTTTGCAAAAGTAATGACTGATAATGCTAGGGTAGTAGGAGAGGTGTCCATTGCTTTATTGGACAGAGTGGAGCAAATATGGAATCAAATTTTCCCAGAAATAACATTTTATCCTGAATCTGATGATAGAGTTTTAGAAGTTGTAAGAAATGGAGATAAATATAGTATAAATGGCCTTAGCGATGGGGAACGCTGTGTATTATTTTATATTGGTAACGTTCTTCTTGCTCCAGAAAATAGCTATATTGTGGTTGATGAACCTGAAACATTTCTAAACGCAGCTGTCTATAATGAATTATGGGATTTGCTAATATCAGAGCGACATGATTGTCAATTTATTTTTGCTTCGCATAATATGGATTTTGTCCAATCAAGAACAAATGCTACTTATATATGGTGTAAGAAATTTGAAGCACCTTACAACTTGGAATACCAGAAATTAGATGATTCTCTAAATTTACCTTTGAAATTATTAACCGAAGTATCAGGTACAAAGAAACCAATACTATTTTGTGAAGGAACTAAAAATAGTATAGACTATCAGATTTATTCCAAATTATTTAGTGATTTTTGTTTTGTAAAACCAGTTCAAGGACATAAACAGGTCATCCAGCATACAAAAGCCTATAATAATTTACAACTTTTACATGGTAATACAGCATACGGAATTATAGATAATGATTGGATGGATAAAAGTAGTATTCAAGTGTACAAAGAACAGGGTATTTTTGTTCTTCCATTTAATGAAGTAGAGATGATACTTGTTGATGAAGAAGTCGTGAAGTCATGCTTACATTTTGATGATGACAAAGAAAAACAACAAAAAATTAAAAATCTTCAACAAAGTATCATTGAATCTTGTAAAGAAAAGAAAGATAAAATAATAAGTATTGCCTTGAAAAAAAGACTCGATGAATTTTTGGAAGGTAGCTGTATTCAAAATAATAAACCTAGTAAAGAGGATGTTGAAGAATTTTTTAAAAGTTTAGTAGATGAATTTGATGTATCTTCAACGGTTGATAATATAACTTCTATCGTTGAAGCAAGTTTGGCTTCATCTGATTTTTCAAGGATATTAAAGATTTGTAACCTAAAAAAAGAAATAATTGATTACAGAGGAAATACAGAAGTAGTTCCAAACTTTAAAGATAAAGCTTTAAGACGTATTGCATTGGATAGTGATTTACAGAAAAAATTACGTCAAAAATATTTTGAAGAATTAGAAATGAAATTATTGAAGCAATAGATAGATTTTTAAATTTATAAAAAAGAAAGAAACATTATGGAAACAACACAAACGTCCCAGTCGCTTTACCAAGCCCTGTGGAACTCAGCGGATGTTCTCCGCTCTAAGATGGATGCTAATGACTATAAGTCCTATCTTTTGGGTATGGTCTTTTATAAGTATCTGTCAGATAAGATGCTCTTTTTCGTGGCGGAGACTATGGAGGAGGGGAGTGAGAGTCTAGAGGCTGCTCTTGAGATCTATCGTAACTACTATGAGGATGCGGGCACCCATGAGGATCTTCTTGCAGTTATGAAGGATGAACTCAACTATAGTATCAAGCCTGAGTTGACCTTTACGGCTCTGGTAGCGCGTGTCAATGAGGGGACTTTCCAGTTGGAAGATTTGGCTCAGGGTTTTCGTGATATCGAGCAGAGTGACGAACTCTATGAAAATCTCTTTGAAGATATTGATCTCTATTCCAAAAAGTTAGGGGCAACTCCGCAAAAGCAAAACCAAACGGTGGCGGCAGTTATGAAAGAGTTGGCTGTGCTAGATGTAGCTGGTCATGCTGGCGATATGCTGGGGGATGCTTATGAGTATCTGATTGGTCAGTTTGCGACTGACTCAGGTAAGAAGGCTGGTGAGTTCTATACACCTCAGCCTGTTGCCAAGCTCATGACCCAGATTGCCTTTTTGGGTCGTGAGGATCAGCTAGGCTTTACCATCTATGATGCGACTATGGGGTCTGGCTCTCTCTTGCTCAATGCCAAGAAATACTCTCACAAACCGCAGACAGTGGTCTACTTTGGGCAGGAGCTCAATACCTCAACCTATAACTTGGCTCGGATGAACATGATTCTACACGGTGTTCCTGTTGAGAATCAATTCCTCCACAATGCCGATACACTGGATGAAGACTGGCCTACTCAAGAGCCGACCAACTTTGACGGTGTTCTCATGAATCCTCCCTACTCTGCCAAGTGGTCCGCAAGTTCTGGCTTTATGGCGGATCCTCGTTTCTCTCCTTTTGGGAAACTGGCTCCCCAGTCCAAGGCTGATTTTGCCTTTCTCTTGCATGGTTACTACCATCTCAAGCAGGATAATGGAGTTATGGCTATCGTTCTTCCCCACGGTGTTCTTTTCCGTGGAAATGCGGAGGGGACCATTCGTAAGGCCTTGTTAGAAGAAGGAGCCATTGATACGGTTATCGGTCTACCTGCCAATATCTTCTTTAATACTAGCATTCCGACTACGGTCATCATTCTCAAAAAGAACCGTACCAATCGTGATGTTTACTTTATCGATGCCTCTAAGGAGTTTGATAAAGGGAAAAACCAGAATATCATGACGGATGCTCATATCGAGAAGATTTTAGAGGCCTACAAGTCTCGTGAGGAGATTGACAAGTTTGCCCATTTAGCAAGATATGAAGAAATTGTCGAAAATGATTATAACCTCAATATCCCTCGCTATGTAGATACCTTTGAGGAAGAAGAAGTTGAACCGCTGACAGATATCGTCAGTAAGATTAATACGACAAATAAAGCAATCCAAAACCAAACCGCTTCCCTACTCGAGATGCTGAACCAACTCCACGGAACCACACCAGAAGCCGATGTTGAACTCAAAAAGTTTTTGAAAGAGTTTGAAGGGTGATGGGGGAAGGAGTTAGATACGTCAATCTGATTTGAAATTCCAGCCAAATTAACTTTTGGCTGGTTTTTGTTTTCTAAAGATGATATAATTAAATTACCTATTAGGTAATTTAATTTGAACAGAAAGGGACATATGAAGCTTATCTATACAAACAAAACTGTTAAAAAGCAGTGCACAGAGCTGAGACAGGCGAAAAAAGATTTTTCGGATAAGATTGCTGTAAAATTGCATCAGTTGATCAACTTTTTGGAAGCGGTGGATTCTTTGGCTAGTGTGAAAGATTTTCCTAAGTATCACTTTCACCAACTAAAGGGAAAGAAACAGGGACAGTTTGCTTTAGATATAGATGGTCGAAAGAGTTCCTATCGGTTGATTGTGGAATTTCGTGAAGAGGATTTAGAAAAGGTGTTTCCAAGTCCTGTTGAAATCGAAATCCTAAAAATAGAGGAGGTCAGCAATCACTATGAGTAATAAAATTGTTGAATACAAAGACCTGATTGCTTTTCATCCAGGTCAGTATGTTGAAGAGTTGATTGAAGAGTATAACGTAACGCAGAAAGAATTTGCGGAGCGTTTGGGGGTTTCAGCAAAAACTGTCAGCAAGCTGGTCAATGCTGAGGAGTCCATTAGTAAAGAAACAGCTCATAAGCTTGCCAAGCTAAGCGGAGTTTCCATGCAAACTTGGCTCAATCTTCAAAATGCTTACGATGTAAAAGTGGCAGAGATTGTAGAACAAAGAGAGCTAGAAGAAGGTAGCGAGAAAGACATCTGTGAGATGATTGATTTCAAGTATTTTAAGGAAGAAGGCTACGTTCCAGACAAACGCTATACTTTGAAAGAAAAGATCGTCGAGCTTCGCAAGATTCTAGGGGTGGCAAGTTTAGAAAACCTTACATCTTTTAACCATTTAGTCAGCTATCGGAATACGCGTGAGTTTACAACTAAAAGTATAGTCAACTCTAATATCATGCTGGAGTTGGCATCTAAAAAAGCACGTGATAAAACGACAACTAAGTTAAATCGCAGAAAGCTAGAGAGAAGCCTGCCTGTGTTGAGAAAGTTGACAAGACAAAATCCAGAAGTTTTCCCTCAATGCTTGTATGATATCTTGCTAGACTGTGGTGTGATCCTAGTAGGTCTACCTGCTTTGCCAAATGCCAATCTAAATGGAGCGACTAAAAAATTCAGTAATGGTAGTGCCTTGCTTTTACTTACGGATCGAAACAAAGCGTCAGATATTTTTTGGTTCTCACTATTTCATGAGATTGGGCACATTCTGGAAAATGATTTTTCATCTGATGAAGGAAACAGTGAGTCCTATCTTCGTTCTGAGGAACAGGCAGACCGGTTTGCAAAGGATTTCTTGATTAGACCAGAAGATTATCAAGCTTTTGTAGAAAAAGGAAACTTTGATAAGACAGATATCCTTCGATTTTCTGAGGAGATAGATATTCATCCTAGTGTCGTTTTAGGCAGATTACAAAATGAGGGCATTCTCGGTTTTGATCGTTTCCGAGAATTAAAAGAAAATTATTACTTTGTTTCCTAAGTGTCAGGAAATTTTTAGAAGATGAAAAAAGATTCATACAGTCAGTCATGTGAAGTCATTGATTCGCTAATTTTTTAGATGCAACTTTGTTTCCATATTTCCTGGAAACTGATAGAAAACAAGGAGAAACATGGAAGCAACTAATCAAAAATCCCAGTGCCAACAACTCTGGGCTAGAAATAAATACCTCGTTTTGAGTCATTCTA
The DNA here is from genome assembly GCF_024295435.1 of Streptococcus sp. CF7_Ac1-8. Taxonomy (GTDB): domain Bacteria; phylum Bacillota; class Bacilli; order Lactobacillales; family Streptococcaceae; genus Streptococcus; species Streptococcus mitis_AP. The sequence continues at coordinate 88,132 of NZ_JANCPI010000006.1, forward strand.
GCAATATTTACAATGAGATTCGTCAGTATCTCAAGAATGAAGAGGTGGAGGTGAGTATGGTTCAAGAGATGATTGACCGTGCCTGTCAGATTCCAGAACACAGGGGTCAGGTTTGCAATGCTTTTCAGCATATTTGGGGCTATTTTAAAAAGAAAGCGACAGATGATGAGCGCAAGGACTACATGCTCTTGCTTGATCGCTACCGCTTTGGTCAGGTTTCTAAGGAAGACTTGATCACTAAGACTCGAGACTTGCTTGATCGCTATCCCAATACCTACTTGCAACATTCGACTTTACTGAAAGGAGATTGTCATGAGACTTTGGCATGAGGCTTTGATTTCACAACTTCCCCGTCCTCAACTCTTGGGGCAACATCGAGAGTGTTGCGCCCTGCGTGGCAATGGCTGGGGCAGAAAGCATGCGACAGTGGACTATGTCTTTACTCACTCGCCCTATCGTCTCTATGCCTATCATCGCTTAATCATGGAGGAGATGGCTAACCGAGGCTATAAGGTCAGTCCAGAGTGGATGGACAAGAACTACCGTGGCAAGACTTGCCCTATCTATGAAGATTTAGCAGAGGAAAAGTTGACCAGTCCTATATACAGCGAACATGACGATGCCTACTATGAGGAGTGTCTGGACAATCTCCGAGAGAAGGGGATCAACCTATAGTCTTTTTTAATAACAAGTCATAGTCACTTATAAGAATTACTAATAACACGTTTTACCAGTCTAACTAAAATACAGCAAAAAACAAGTTACACAAAGGATTTGAGGCATGTGTCTCAAGTCTTTTTCTTTTGTTTAAAACAGAGATATAGTTTCAAACTATATCAAAGCCTAATTTTTTACAATTATACAGATGATTCCTTTTCTGTTAAGATAGTTTCAACAACAAATTTTGGAGGACACATCATGTCAACTACAATCATCGGTTTCCCTCGTTTGGGCGAATTCCGCGAATTAAAATTTACAACTGAAAAATACTTTAGAAAAGAAATCTCAGAAGAAGAACTCTTGGCAGCAGCAAAAGACTTGCGTGCGAAACACTGGAACATTGTCAAAGAAAAAGGAATCACTGAAATTCCATCAAATGACTTTTCTCACTATGACAACTTCCTAGATGCAGCTTTCCTTTTCAACGTGGTGCCTGCTTCAGTTCAAAACTTGGACTTGTCTGACCTTGAGCGCTACTTCGCTTTGGGTCGTGGTTACCAAGGAGAAAAAGGAGACGTTCGCGCCCTTCCAATGAAGAAATGGTTCAACACCAACTATCACTACATCGTTCCTAAATTTGAAAAAGACACTCAAGTCAAACTTGCAGGTCACAAAATTTTCGATGAGTTCCAAGAAGCAAAAGAACTTGGATTGAACACTCGCCCAGTTCTTGTAGGTCCATTCACTTTCCTTCAATTGTCAGACTTTGAAGAAGGCGTGAAAGCAGAAGACTTCGTAGACAGCTTAGTGGCTGCTTACCAAGAAGTTTTTGCAAAATTGGCTGAACTTGGTGCAACTCGTATCCAATTGGATGAAGCGGCTCTTGTAAAAGATTTGACAGCTGAAGAAAAAGCTCTCTTCTTGAACCTTTACAATAAACTTTTGGCTGACAAAAAAGGTCTTGAAGTATTGCTTCAAACTTACTTCGGTGACGTTCGTGACGTTTACGCTGACCTTGTAAACTTGCCAGTAGATGCTATCGGTCTTGACTTCGTTGAAGGTAAGAAAACTCTTGAACTCGTTAAAGGTGGTTTCCCAGCTGACAAGACTCTCTACGCAGGTATTGTCAATGGTAAAAACATCTGGCGTAACAACTACGAAAAGAGCTTGGCTGTTCTTGAACAAATCCCAGCTGAAAACATTGTCTTGACAAGCTCATGCTCACTTCTTCATGTGCCATTTACAACTGCTAATGAAGAATTTGAACCCGCTATCTTGAACCACTTTGCCTTTGCAGTTGAAAAATTGGATGAGATTCGTGATTTGGATGCTATCCGCAATGGTCAAGGTGAAGAAGCACTTGCAGCTAACAAAGAACTCTTTGCGACTGAGCGTGTTGGTGAAAATGCGGAACTTCGTGCGCGTATCGCTGGCTTGACAGACGCAGACTACACTCGTTTGCCAGCCTTTGCAGAACGTGAAGCTATCCAAGAAGAAGCTTTCAAACTTCCAGCTCTTCCAACAACAACGATTGGTTCATTCCCTCAAACAAAAGAAGTTCGTGCGAAGCGTTTGGCTTACCGTAAGGGTGAATTGTCTCAAGAAGAGTACGACGCTTTCCTTGCTGAAACTATCGACGAATGGATCAAATGGCAAGAAGATATCGACTTTGATGTCCTTGTTCACGGTGAGTTCGAGCGTAATGACATGGTTGAGTACTTCGGTCAAAACTTGTCTGGTTACCTCTTCTCTAAAAATGGTTGGGTACAATCTTACGGTATGCGTGGGGTGAAACCACCAATCATCTGGGGTGATGTCACTCGTCTTAACCCAATCACTGTTAAATGGTCTAGCTATGCACAAAGTCGTACAAACAAACCTGTTAAAGGTATGTTGACTGGACCTGTTACAATTCTTAACTGGTCATTCCCACGTGAAGATATCTCTATCAAGGATTCTACTCTTCAAATCGCCCTTGCTATCAAGGATGAAGTGCTTGACCTTGAAGCTGCTGGTGTAAAAATCATCCAAATCGACGAGGCTGCTCTTCGTGAAAAATTGCCACTTCGTCGTAGCGACTGGTACGAAGACTACCTTGACTGGGCAATTCCTGCCTTCCGCTTGGTACACTCAACAGTAGCGCCAGATACACAAATCCACACTCACATGTGTTACTCAGAATTTACAGATATCATCCCAGCTATCGACAACATGGATGCGGACGTTATTTCCTTTGAAGCTAGCCGTTCAAACCTTGAAATCTTGGACGAACTCAAAGCGAAAAACTTCCAAACTGAAGTGGGACCTGGGGTTTACGATATCCACTCACCTCGTGTGCCAAATGAAGGCGAAATCGACAACACAATCGAAGCCATCCTTGCTAAAGTACCAAGCAAGAAAGTTTGGATCAACCCTGACTGTGGTTTGAAAACACGTGGTATTCCAGAAACAAAAGAAAGTTTGATCCGCCTTGTTGAAGCAGCTAAAGTTGCGCGTGAGAAATTGTAAGATTAGATTTCTTCCTACAACGGTTGTTCAAAATGAAATCAAAAAGAAAAGGATAAGGACTATGTCACGCCAAACACCGTCACTCTCATTTGAAGTGTTCCCTCCAAACCCAGCAGTGGGTAATGATAAAATTATTTCATCCTTGCAGGACATGCAGGAGTTGGCTCCTCACTTTATCAGTGTAACTGCCAGCAATAATAAATTTAATATCAAGGAAACGACGGTTCGTTTGGCTGACTTTATCCAAAATGACTTGGCGATTCCGACTATTGCTCACTTGCCAGCCATCTATTTGACTAAGGACAAGGTGGCTGAAACTATTGCTGACTTGGACAAGGTTGGGGTGCAGAAAATCTTGGCTCTTCGTGGGGATATTATTCCTGATGTGGAACCTCAAAAGGATTTCCGTTATGCAACTGACTTGATTGAGTTCATCAAGGAACAAGCTCCTCACTTTGATATTATCGGAGCATGCTATCCAGAAGGGCATCCAGATTCACCAAATCAGATTTCAGATATCCAAAATCTTAAGAAGAAAGTAGATGCAGGCTGTTCGAGCCTTGTAACTCAGCTTTTCTTTGACAATGAGCGCTTCTATGATTTCCAAGACAAGTGCATCTTGGCTGGGATTGATGTTCCTATTCATGCAGGGATTATGCCAATTCTGAATCGAAATCAAGCTCTTCGCCTCTTGAAGACTTGTGAGAATATCCATCTTCCACGTAAATTTAAAGCTATCTTAGACAAGTATGAGCATGACCCTGAGTCGCTCAGAGCAGCAGGACTTGCCTATGCAGTGGACCAAATCGTGGACTTGGTAACTCAAGATGTTGCTGGAGTGCATCTCTACACCATGAACAATGCAGAAACAGCAAAATACATCCACCAAGCAACCCATGCCTTGTTTAATCATCAGTCTCTAGGATAATAAAAAGCAAACCATTCTTCTCAGGTGAGGGGAATGGTTCCTTTTTAATGGTAAAGACCGCACTTTTTAAGAAAAATATGATAAAATAGACTCTGTACGTACTTGATACAAAGATGAGGGTATTAAATAATACAATGCATTCAAACTGCAAGATTTAGCGACACGAGCGAGTCAAATCGATATTATTTGACGAGGGAGTTAGTAAAGCATTTAGCTAATCGCCCGATAGCGATTAGCGTGAAAGGTTTAGATACTTTAGTATCAAACCTTTCTAATGATTTGTATCTAGATAGTTGAACACGGGCTAAATCCCTAGTGAAAAAGATAGATTTCCTGATGTGCATCGCAACTGCGTCAATTGAATGCTATCTTGAGCAATTGAACCCGGCCGAAAAGCTGTGTAAAAAAGATAAACTGTCTTGTCTTCATCGAAGACTTCGTCAGTTTCCTATTTTTACTTTGCTTTTGACGCCCTTAGTATCTTGATTTTTGTAGGCAAGGCGTATAATTTCATCAATCCAAAGGGGATTAAAATGACAAAACAAGTGTTTCAAACGACTTTTGCGGGTCGTGAGTTGGTTGTAGAGACTGGTCAGGTTGCTAAGCAAGCAAATGGCTCTGTTGTCGTTCGTTACGGTGAGTCAACGGTCTTGACTGCGGCCGTGATGTCTAAGAAGATGGCAACTGGGGATTTTTTCCCACTCCAAGTCAACTACGAAGAAAAAATGTATGCAGCTGGGAAGTTTCCTGGTGGCTTTATGAAACGTGAAGGGCGTCCTTCAACGGATGCAACTTTGACTGCGCGTTTGATTGACCGTCCAATCCGTCCAATGTTTGCGGAAGGTTTCCGTAATGAAGTACAAGTGATTAACACCGTGCTTTCTTATGATGAAAATGCTTCTGCACCAATGGCAGCTATGCTTGGTTCATCCTTGGCGCTTTCTATTTCAGATATTCCATTTGACGGACCAATCGCTGGGGTACAAGTGGGCTATGTCGATGGTGAAATCATCATTAACCCGACACAAGAACAAGCAGAGCGTTCGCTTCTTGAATTGACAGTAGCAGGTACCAAGCACGCCATCAACATGGTAGAGTCTGGTGCTAAAGAATTGTCAGAAGAAATCATGTTGGAAGCCCTTCTTAAAGGACATGAAGCTGTTAAAGAATTGATTGCTTTCCAAGAGGAAATCGTTGCAGCTGTTGGTAAAGAAAAAGCAGAAGTAGAATTGCTTCATGTGGATGCTGAATTACAGGCTGAAATCATCGCAGCCTACAACAGTGACCTCCAAAAAGCAGTTCAAGTAGAAGAAAAATTGGCTCGTGAAGCAGCAACTCAAGCAGTCAAAGACCAAGTAACTGCTGTTTACGAAGAAAAATATGCGGACCACGAAGAATTTGACCGTATCATGCGTGATGTGGCTGAAATCTTGGAACAAATGGAACACGCAGAAGTGCGCCGTTTGATCACAGAAGACAAGGTACGTCCTGATGGTCGTAAGGTTGATGAAATCCGTCCTTTGGATGCGGTTGTTGACTTCCTTCCTCGTGTGCATGGATCAGGTCTCTTTACTCGTGGGCAAACTCAGGCTCTTTCAGTCTTGACCTTGGCTCCAATGGGAGAAACTCAAATCATCGATGGTTTGGATCCAGAGTACAAGAAACGCTTTATGCACCACTATAACTTCCCTCAATATTCTGTAGGAGAAACAGGTCGTTATGGTGCGCCAGGTCGTCGTGAAATTGGTCACGGTGCTCTTGGTGAACGTGCTCTTGCTCAAGTCTTGCCAAGTTTGGAAGAATTCCCATACGCAATTCGCTTGGTAGCAGAAGTCTTGGAATCAAACGGTTCTTCATCTCAGGCTTCTATCTGTGCTGGAACGCTTGCCCTTATGGCTGGTGGTGTGCCAATCAAGGCGCCAGTAGCAGGGATTGCCATGGGTCTTATCTCAGATGGTAACAACTACACAGTACTGACAGATATCCAAGGTTTGGAAGATCACTTTGGAGATATGGACTTCAAGGTTGCAGGTACTCGTGACGGTATTACAGCCCTTCAAATGGATATCAAGATTCAAGGGATTACTGCAGAAATCTTGACGGAAGCCCTTGCCCAAGCCAAGAAAGCTCGTTTTGAAATCCTTGATGTGATTGAAGCAACCATTCCAGAAGTTCGTCCAGAATTGGCTCCAACTGCTCCGAAGATTGATACCATCAAGATTGATGTGGACAAGATTAAGATTGTCATCGGTAAAGGTGGAGAAACCATCGACAAGATTATCGCTGAAACAGGCGTTAAGATTGATATCGACGAAGAAGGAAATGTGTCTATCTACTCTAGCGACCAAGATGCCATTAACCGTGCCAAAGAAATTATTGCTGGTCTGGTTCGTGAAGCCAAGGTGGACGAAGTCTACCATGCTAAGGTTGTTCGTATTGAGAAATTTGGTGCCTTTGTTAACCTCTTTGACAAGACAGATGCCCTTGTTCACATCTCTGAGATGGCTTGGACGCGTACCAATAATGTCGAAGACTTGGTAGCAATCGGGGATGAAGTTGATGTTAAGGTTATCAAGATTGATGAAAAAGGACGTGTGGATGCTTCTATGAAAGCCCTTCTTCCTCGTCCTCCAAAACCTGAACGTGATGAAAAAGGCGAAAAGTCTGAGAGACCTCACCGCCCACGTCATCACAAGGATCACAAACCTAAGAAAGAATTTACAGAAACACCAAAAGATTCAGAATAAGAAAAGGAGAAATGTATGGGATGGTGGCGCGAAACCATTGATATCGTAAAAGAAAATGATCCAGCGGCCCGCACCACTTTGGAGGTTTTGCTGACTTATCCAGGTGTCAAGGCCTTGGCGGCCCACCGTCTCTCGCATTTTCTCTGGAAGCATGGCTTCAAACTCCTGGCTCGTATGCACAGTCAGTTTTGGCGCTTTTGGACTCAGATTGAGATTCATCCAGGTGCCCAGATTGATTCAGGTGTCTTTATCGACCACGGTTCTGGTCTGGTGATTGGGGAAACAGCGATCGTTGAAAAAGGTGTTCTCCTTTATCACGGGGTGACTCTTGGTGGGACTGGTAAGGATGTTGGCAAACGCCATCCGACCGTTCGAAAGGGAGCTCTCATATCGGCTCATGCCCAAGTTATCGGACCAGTGGAAATCGGCGAAAATGCCAAGGTCGGTGCTGCAGCAGTTGTTGTAGCAGACGTACCTAGTGATGTGACGGTTGTCGGTATTCCTGCTAAGATTGTCCGTGTTCATGGTAAGAAGGATGAGCCGGTCATTCACGAAGTCGAAGAAAAACGAGAGTACTACGTCAATAAACTCGAGCAGGCTAAAGAAGCCAGTCACAGATCGTCTGGGTTGTAAAGGTTACCTATATGATTCAAGCAAGAAACAAGTTAAGCCAAAAGGAGTTATCTGACGCGAAAAAACTAATTAACTGTTGCCAAGCCTATGATGGTACTTATCGTGATCCTTATCTCTCTAACATGCTTAATTTTGACCCAAACATGCCCGCCTTTTTCCTTTATTATGAAAAAGGCGAACTTGTTGGTTTATTAACTGTCTATGCAGATGACCAAGATGTGGAAGTGACGATACTGGTTCATCCAAATCATCGCCGTCAGGGAATTGCACGTGCATTGTTTACTAGTTTTGAGAAAGAAACGGCTTCTTTCCCTATTCGTTCAGTTACTTTTCAGACAGAACGTCTTTTTCTAGACCGTTATCCTGATTTTGTCAGCAACTGGGGATTGGTCGAGGACGAGGATACAGAAACCTGGTTAGGTAAGGATAGAAGACCTTATCCGTTAGAAAAGCTTTCCAATCTTGAAGTTTTGTTAGCAGATAGTTCATATCAGGAGCAAATCAGTCAATTAAAATTTCAGGCATTCTCAGAGGAACATGAATCTAGAGAGATTGTGGATAGATATGTCGCTGAAGCTCTGAAGGATCCAGAAAGTCGCTTATATATTTTGTTAAAAGACGGTCAGGTTATTGGAACTTGCACGGTAGATTTATCGACTAATACGAATTACTTCTACGGGTTAGCAATATCTGAACCTGAACGTGGGAAAGGCTATGGAAGCTACTTAGCAAAATCCCTTGTCAACCAACTAATTGAGCAAAATGACAAGGAATTTCAGATTGCAGTAGAGGACAGCAATGTAGGTGCCAAGCGCTTGTATGAAAAAATTGGCTTTGTCAAACAGACCCAGGTGGTTTATCTGAATGAGAAAGGAGCAAGGGATTCCGAAGTGTAGAGAGATTCGGACTGAAATTCAATTGAACTCTTAGTGATGAAACTAATTGTTCTTGGATTTTAGCTTTCCTAACTATGATTTATGATTAAAATCTATGACACTATGTCTCGTGATTTGCGAGAATTTGTCCCGATTGAGGACGGCAAGGTCAAGATGTATGTTTGTGGGCCAACCGTGTATAACTATATCCACGTAGGGAATGCCCGTTCGACGGTAGCTTTTGATACGATTCGACGTTACTTTGAGTATCGTGGGTACGAAGTTGCCTATATTTCTAATTTCACGGATGTGGATGATAAGATTATCAACCGTGCCAAGGAAGAAGGCATCACGCCTCAGGAGGTTGCGGACAAGTACATCGCTGCCTTTCGTGAGGATGTGACAGCCTTGGGCGTCAAACCTGCGACCCGCCATCCGCGTGTGGTGGAGTTTATGGCTGACATCATCCGCTTTGTGGAAGATTTGATTGAAAAAGGCTTTGCCTACGAGAGTCAAGGAGATGTCTATTTCCGTGTGGAAAAATCTCACAACTATGCCAAATTGGCTAATAAAACCTTGGAAGATTTGGAGCTGGGTGCTTCAGGTCGTACCGATGAAGAAACAGCTCGTAAGGAAAATCCTGTAGACTTTGCCCTCTGGAAATCTGCCAAATCAGGCGAGATTTCTTGGGACAGTCCTTGGGGACCTGGTCGTCCGGGCTGGCATATTGAGTGTTCGGTCATGTCGACAGAAATTTTGGGCGATACTATTGATATCCACGGTGGTGGAGCGGACCTTGAGTTTCCTCACCACACCAATGAAATTGCTCAGTCTGAAGCTAAAACAGGCAAGACTTTTGCCAACTACTGGATGCACAATGGCTTTGTCAATATCGACAATGTCAAGATGTCCAAATCTTTGGGGAACTTTATCACTGTCCATGATGCCCTCAAAACCCTCGATGGGCAAGTGCTTCGTTTCTTCTTTGCGACTCAACACTACCGTAAGCCTATCAACTTTACGGAAAAGGCAGTGCGTGATGCAGAGACTAATCTCAAGTATCTAAAGAACACTTACGAACAACCATTTTCTGGGACTGTAGATGATCAAGAGTTACAGGCTTTTAAAGACAAGTTTATAGCAGCTATGGATGAGGATTTCAACGCTGCCAACGGTATCACAGTAGTCTTTGAAATGGCCAAATGGATCAATTCCGGCAACTATGATGCAAGTGTTAAGGAAGCTCTTGCGGATATGTTGGAAGTCTTTGGGATTGTCTTTGTTGAGGAAGTATTGGATGTAGAGATTGAAGCCTTGATTCAAAAACGCCAAGAAGCGCGTACCAATCGAGACTTTGCGACAGCTGACCAAATCCGTGATCAACTGGCTGCTCAAGGGATTAAGCTTCTTGACACCAAGGATGGAGTGAGGTGGACACGTGATTGATATCAATCTCATTAATGGGATTGCGCTAGCTTTTGAGGGGGATGCGGTGTATTCTATGTATATTCGTCGTCACCTCATTCTTAAAGGCATGACCAAACCCAATAAACTCCATCAAGAAGCGACCAAGTATGTCTCAGCCAAGGCTCAGGCACGACTGATTTCCCTTATGTTGGAGGAGCGAGTCTTAACGGAAAAAGAAGAAGAAATCTACAAACGTGGTCGCAATACCAATAGTCACACCAAGGCTAAAAATGCTGATGTGGTGACTTACCGTATGTCCACAGGTTTTGAAGCAGTCATGGGCTATCTTCATATGACTGAAAATCTGGAACGTCTTGAGAGCTTGATTTCGTGGTGCATCCAAAAAGTGGAGGGCTAGGACATGATGGCAAAAGAACTACAAGACTGGTTTCCTGAAGCTCAGATTTCAGACCAACCAGTAGAGAAAGAGGGATTTCTTACGCTCCCTTTAGCTTCTCAGCAGTGGATTTTGCTGGAGGAAGCTAGTCTTAGCGAACGTGAAAAACAACTGGTGGCTCTCTTAACCAAACAGGAGCAAACTATTTCGCTCAATCCTTGGTATCCCTATCTGATTGAGGGGAAGGGACAGGCGCCGAAAACTTTTAAAAAGATTCAGTTGGTTTATTGTCATCTTTCCTATTTTCAGCAGGAAAATCTAGCTTCTTGGCTAGATATGATGCGGACTCTTTTTCCCAACTGTCAGACGGTGCTTCAGGTCGGAGCTCAGGATTATGTTTTCGTGCTTCAACAAGATAAGTACACCTCTGTCCGAGCTATTTTAAGTGATACGATTGAAGCGGTTGAGTATGACTTTGGACTGCGTCTCTCTATTATGTTAGGACAGGTTTGGTCTCAGACGGTCCATCAAGCCCTATCAGACTTAATCAAAGCAGAGCGCGATTTGTTCAAGACTTGGTGGCGTCAGGGCCACCAAGGTGTTCATACTTTTTCTCAGCTCTATCTTTGGAGTATGGGAGAAAGGCTTGTGGATTTGAGAGTAATCAAGGAATGTCTCCATCAGATGATTTTGGATCAAGACCAGATTCAGGAAATCATTCTCTCGCTTTGGGAAAATAGTGCTGTTCTCACTAAAACAGCCCAGCAACTCTACCTGCACCGCAATTCTCTCCAATACAAGATTGACAAATGGGAAGAATTGACAGGGCTTCAGTTGAAGGAATTGACTGACCTGACCTTGTGTTATCAGTTGATTTTACCAGATATTTTATAAAGTTTTGTGCAAGTTGCACAGAACTTTTTTGTTTTTTTGGTCACCTTGCCATAGAAATGTAAAGCGTTTTCATCTATAATAAAACTATCAAAAGACAAAAGGAGTTCACCTCATGGTAGAATTGAATCTTAAAAACATTTACAAAAAATATCCAAACAGCGAACACTACTCAGTTGAAGACTTCAACTTGGACATCAAAGACAAAGAGTTTATAGTTTTTGTAGGTCCTTCAGGATGTGGTAAATCAACAACTCTTCGTATGATTGCTGGTCTTGAAGACATCACAGAAGGTACTGCATCTATCGATGGCGTGGTTGTCAACGACGTAGCTCCAAAAGACCGTGACATCGCCATGGTATTCCAAAACTACGCTCTTTACCCACACATGACTGTTTATGACAACATGGCTTTCGGTTTGAAATTGCGTAAATACAGCAAAGAAGACATCGACAAACGTGTGCAAGAAGCAGCAGCAATCCTTGGTTTGAAAGAATTCTTGGATCGTAAACCAGCTGACCTTTCAGGTGGTCAACGTCAACGTGTTGCCATGGGTCGTGCGATTGTCCGTGATGCAAAAGTATTCTTGATGGACGAACCTTTGTCAAACTTGGATGCCAAACTTCGTGTATCAATGCGTGCTGAAATCGCTAAAATCCACCGTCGTATCGGAGCTACAACTATCTACGTAACTCACGACCAAACAGAAGCGATGACACTTGCAGACCGTATCGTTATCATGTCAGCAACTAAGAACCCTGCTGGTACAGGTACTATCGGACGTGTAGAACAAATCGGCACTCCTCAAGAAGTTTACAAAAACCCAGTTAACAAATTCGTAGCAGGATTCATCGGAAGCCCAGCTATGAACTTCATCAATGTGAAATTGGTTGGTAGCGAAATTATTTCAGACGGTTTCCGTTTGAAAGTTCCAGAAGGAGCATTGAAAGTTCTTCGTGAAAAAGGCTACGAAGGTAAAGAATTGATCTTCGGTATCCGTCCAGAAGATGTGAATGCAGAACCTGCTTTCCTTGAAACATTCCCAGAATCAGTTGTCAAAGCTACTATCTCTGTATCAGAATTGCTTGGTTCAGAATCTCACCTTTACTGCCAAGTTGGTAAAGATGAATTTGTTGCCAAAGTTGATGCTCGTGACTACTTGCAAACAGGTGCAACAGTTGAACTTGGATTTGACTTGAACAAAGCACACTTCTTCGATGTAGAAACTGAAAAAACAGTCTACTAAAATAAATGAAACTCAAAACACTGCTAGAAATCTGGCAGTGTTTTTTGAGTGTTTGGACAGAAAAAACTCCTGGGAATTTCCAGGAGAGTATGATTGATTATTTGAACTTGAATCCTTCGTAAATAAGCTCTGCTTTGGGATTCTGTTTCTTAATCTGTTTAGCAAGTGATTTCATCATAGAAAGGGGACCACACATATAGATGGTTGCCTGTTCAGGCATTTCTTTTTGTTCAAAATGAAGATAGCCGTCTTTCCTACTGTCTACTAGATGTAGTTCGAAATTAGGGTTTTTCTGAGCATAGTCACGGAGTAAATCCAGATAGACTGCATTTTCCTCTCCACGGAAGCTATAGTAGAAGTGAACCTGTTTATCTAAAATAGGATGTTCACGGATGTAAGAGATGAAGGGGGTGATTCCAATACCTCCAGCAATCCAAACCTGATTTTTTCGTCCTTCTTCTATAATCATGTGTCCGTAAGCTCTGTCTACGCTTACTTTGCTGCCGACTTGAAGATTGTCATAGATATTCTTGGTATGGTCGCCTGAATTTTTGACAGTAAAGTAAAGAGTTTGGCCGTGACCGCCTGAGATAGAAAAGGGATGCGGAGCGCTTTCGAAACCTTCTTGGAAAATCTTTAGGAAGGAAAATTGGCCTGATTGATAGTTGAAAGGTTTGCTAAGATGGATTTGAATTTCTCTAGTATCGTGATTCAAGCGTTTGAGATTGGTGATTTTTCCAAGGTATGGGAAGGTGATTATCTGGTAAAGGAAGATGATGTAAAACCCAGCTAGTAAGCCTAAAAGGGCATAGCTACCAACAACAAAACTTAGAAGATTAAATGTGAGGAGGCGATTGCCCATCATCATGTAGACGTGAAAGAGTCCGAAAATATAAGCTAGGTAAACTAGACGGTGAATCCATCGCCAAGCTTCGTATTGGATGTATTTGCCTAAATAGGCGACAAGGATGATGCTGATAAAGATATAGATTGCAAGATTGCCAAACTGAGCAGCTAATCGAGAGCCCCACAAACCGCCCATACTAAAGTTATGAAAGATTAGCAGAATGATTGAGAGAAAGGCTGTAAATTTGTGGACAGTATAGACCTTCTCCAAACCGTGAAACCAGCTTTCTAGTAGTGGGAGACGAGTGGCTAGGATAAAGGTCAGAGATAGGCTTGTTAAAGCTAGTCCTGGAATCATGAATTGGGGAGAAGTGCCCATCCAAGTCAAAATAGTCAAGACAAAACTAGCTATGATAAAGAGTATTCCTTTGATTGATTTCATAGAAAATTCCATTTCATTTAGATTTGATTTGTTGTAAACAAATTTGTTACATTTTATCATAGAAAAAGTATAGTGTCAAATTGAGGTCTATAAATATCTACTCTCATCAAAAAAACTCTCCAATTTAACTGGAGAGTGGCTGTTTATACTTAATGAAAATCAAAGAGCAAACTAGGAAGCTAGACGCAGGCTGTACTTGAGTACGGCAAGGTGAAGCTGACGTGGTTTGAAGAGATTTTCGAAGAGTATTATTCTGCAGCTTGTTGCCAACGTTTGGCTAGCATATGAGACAGGCTAGAAATTGCTAGGTTAAAGCTGAAGTAGATGAGGGCAATCAGGATATAAAGACTGAAGACTTGCTCTGGCTCGAAATAACGTCCCATGAGAATTTGGCTGGCTCCAAAGAGCTCTTGTAGGGCGATAACAGAGTAGAGAAGACTGGTATCCTTAATCACGGTTACAAACTGAGAAATGATGGCTGGTAGCATTTTACGAATGGCTTGTGGGAGAATGATGTAGTAGAGGATTTGGGCTGAAGTGAGGCCTTGTGACATTCCTGCTTCGTACTGTCCCTTGTCTACGGCGTTGAGACCGCCTCGGATAATCTCAGCCAATGCTGCTGAGGTAAAGAGGGTAAAGGCAGTGATTCCTGCTGGAGTAGATTTCATCTTGAAAACCAAAAAGATGGTGAAAATCCAGAGGAGGTTGGGAACGTTACGCACAAACTCGATGTAAATGCTGGAGATGATTCGCAAGGCAGGGTTTTTGCCATTTCTCATGACGGCTAGCACCGTTCCGATAAGGGTAGAGAGGACGATAGCAATCAGAGAAATGTAGAGGGTCAAGCCAAATCCTTTAAAGATAAAGACTAGGTTATCTGGGGTCAAAACTTCTAAAATGGATTCCATAGTAACCTCCTAAAGTGAATAGGCTTTTTTGTTGGCTTGTTCCATCTTGCGACCAAACTGGGCAACAGGGAAGCATAGAGAAAAGTAGAGAAGGGCAGCGCCTAGAAAGGCTGGAATGTAGTTTCCGTTGAGAGCTGACCAAGACTTGGTCACAAACATCAAGTCTACACCAGAAATGATAGCGACTGTAGAAGTGTTCTTGATGAGGTTGACAATTTGATTGGTCAAAGGAGGGAGGATGATACGGAAGGCCTGAGGCAAGATAATCAAGCGCATGGCACTGATATAGGTAAAACCTTGTGACAAGGCGGCCTCCATCTGACCGCTAGGAATAGACTGAATTCCTGAACGAATTACCTCAGCGATATAGGCACCGTGATAGAGTCCTACACAGAGTACAGCTGTCCAATAAATCGGAATCATGATGATATGGTCACTAATAAGAGGCAGACCATAAAAAACGATGACAAACTGCACCAAGAGGGGAGTATTTTGATAAAATTCTACAAAGATACGAGCTAAAATGCGCAAAATTGGACGTTTACTGGTCGACATAGCTCCGAAGAAGATTCCCAAGACCATGGCGAGGATAAAGGATCCAATCGCTAGGGCAAGGGTGAAGAGGAAACCATTGAAAAATTGTCCAAAATCCTGAAAATAGGCTGTCCAAGATGATAAATCTGTCATGGGGTATCCTCCTTAATCTGCATTATGGCTAGATGGTTTGAGCTTGTAACGGTCATAAAGTTTTTGCAAACTACCATCCTTGCTCCATTTAGTGACCAAGTTATCAAGATAGTCGTTGAGCTCTGTATTTGATTTCTTAGTAACGATACCGTAGTCAGATGGCTTGAAACTATCATCTAGTAGTTCTGTCCGCTTACTGATGTAGCCAGATAGAATAGAGCGATCAACGGAAAAGGCATCAATACGATGAGCGTGTAGAGAAGTAATCAATTCTGGGTAGGAGCCAAGCTCGACGAATTTAAATTTCAGGCCTTTCTTTTTACCCAGTTCAGTAATCAGGCGTTGGGTGATGGAACCTTGGGCAACTCCGATGGTTTTGCCATTTAGGTCCTCAATCTTTTTGATTTTGGCAGATTTATTGACCAAAAATCCAGAAGCGTCTGTGTAGTAGGGACTGGTAAAGTTGTAGAGTTTTTTGCGTTCGTCTGTAATGGTGAAGGTTGCGATATCCATATCGACCTGTTCATTGTCTAGAAGGGGTCCGCGAGTTTGTGCTGTAACCGGCACATAACGAACCTTGACCTTGAGCTCATCAGCTACCATTTTGGCCAAGTCGGTTTCGATACCAGAATAGGTTCCTGTCTTGGGATCCTTGTAGCCAAAATTGGGAACGTCTTGTTTGACACCGACAACTAGCTCGCCTCTTTTTTGAATGTCTGCGACACTGGTATCGGCTTGGACTGGTTTGGTAGCAGCAAGTCCGAAAAGGCTAATCAATAATGCGGATAAAAAGAATTTCTTTTTCATAGGCGCCTCCTTATTTGACTTTGTCACTTTCGTGGTTGATGATTTTACTGAGGAATTGTTGGGCACGAGGTTCGCTTGGATTGTCGAAAAAGTCATCGACATCGGTCGTATCCACCAAAACCTCTCCATCAGCCATAAAGATGATGCGGTCAGCAACTTCACGGGCAAAGCCCATTTCATGGGTAACGATAATCATATTCATACCATCGTGGGCCAATTTTTGCATAACCGCCAGAACATCGCCGATGGTTTCAGGGTCAAGAGCAGATGTTGGCTCATCAAAGAGGAGGAGTTCAGGATGCATAGCGAGTCCACGTGCGATGGCAATCCGTTGTTTTTGTCCACCAGATAGCATGGCTGGATAAGAATCTTTCTTGTCCCACATATTAACAAATTCCAGATATTTTTGGGCTGTTTTTTCAGCTTCTTTTTTATCAATTCCTAGAACTTTTATGGGTGCAAGTGTTACGTTTTCTAACACTGTTTTGTGCGGATAGAGGTTAAAATGTTGAAAAACCATGCCGACTTCCTTGCGAAGAGGAACTAAATCTTTCTGGCTGGCACCAGCAACTTGGTGGCCGTTGACTAGAAGACTTCCCTTGTCTACAGCCTCCAAACCATTGATGGTACGGATAAGAGTGGACTTCCCAGAACCAGAAGGGCCTAGGAGTACAACGACTTGTCCTTTTTCAAAACGGAGATTGATGTCGCGGAGTGCATGGTAGTCTCCGTAATATTTTTCGACGTGTTCAAATTCTACTAAAGCCATAAGGAATCTCCTTTGTGTTAGATTTTATAACATGATTCTACACCAAAAGATTTGTCTTGTCAAATCATATCAGAAAAAAGTTAGTAAAATTTTTGTAGAAAGCAATCTGGATAGTGAAAAAGTCTAAATCATGTTATAATGAAACGATAGAATTCTTAGAAAGAGTGGATGTCTTTTTGATAACACCTACTTATGAATGGCAGTTTGCCCCGCAGGTAGAAGATGCGGATTTTACAAAGATAGCCAAGAAGGCTGGACTGGGTCCTGAGGTGGCTCGGTTATTATTTGAAAGAGGGATTCAGGACCAAGAAAGTCTGAAAAAGTTTTTAGAACCTTCCTTGGAGGACTTGCATGACCCTTATCTGCTCCATGATATGGACAAGGCAGTGGAACGGATTCGTCAGGCCATTGAAGAAGGGGAAAATATTCTCATCTATGGAGACTACGATGCGGATGGCATGACTTCGGCTTCTATTGTGAAGGAAAGTTTGGAACAGCTTGGTGCTGAGTGCCGTGTTTACTTGCCAAATCGTTTCACTGATGGCTATGGACCTAATGCCAGTGTCTATAAATACTTTATCGAGCAAGAAGGGATTTCCTTGATTGTGACGGTGGATAATGGGGTTGCTGGTCACGAGGCTATTGAACTGGCTCAGTCTATGGGGGTAGATGTCATTGTGACTGACCACCATTCTATGCCTGAAACCTTACCAGATGCCTATGCCATCGTTCACCCTGAACATCCAGATGCGGACTATCCTTTCAAATATTTGGCTGGTTGTGGAGTGGCCTTCAAGTTAGCTTGTGCCCTGTTAGAAGAAGTGCAAGTGGAATTGCTTGATTTGGTTGCTATCGGAACTATTGCGGATATGGTTAGTTTGACGGATGAGAACCGTATCTTGGTTCAATATGGTCTAGAAATGCTGGGGCATACTCAGCGTATTGGTCTACAAGAAATGCTGGACATGGCTGGGATTGCCGCCAACGAAGTAACAGAAGAAACGGTAGGTTTCCAGATTGCCCCTCGTTTGAATGCCTTGGGACGTTTGGATGATCCTAATCCTGCCATTGATTTGTTGACTGGATTTGATGATGAGGAAGCACACGAGATTGCCCTTATGATTCATCAGAAAAACGAAGAGCGCAAGGAAATCGTGCAATCTATCTATGAAGAAGCCAAGACCATGGTGGATCCTGAGAAGAAGGTCCAAGTCTTGGCTAAGGAAGGTTGGAATCCTGGGGTTCTAGGAATCGTGGCTGGTCGTTTGTTGGAAGAATTGGGGCAGACAGTCATTGTACTTAATATAGAAGACGGTCGTGCCAAGGGTAGTGCTCGTAGTGTGGAAGCAGTGGATATTTTTGAGGCTCTGGATCCTCATCGCGACCTCTTTATCGCTTTCGGTGGCCATGCTGGCGCAGCTGGCATGACGCTGGAAGTTGAGAAACTTTCAGATTTATCTCAAGTATTAGAAGATTATGTCCGTGAAAAAGGTGCAGATGCTGGCGGTAAGAACAAGCTAAATCTAGATGAAGAATTGGATTTGGAGACACTTAGCTTGGAAACAGTCAAAAGTTTTGAACGTTTAGCTCCCTTTGGAATGGACAATCAGAAACCTGTCTTTTATATCAAAAATTTTCAAGTCGAAAGTGCCCGTACCATGGGGGCGGGCAATGCCCATCTCAAGCTGAAAATTTCCAAAGGTGAAGCGAGTTTTGAAGTGGTAGCCTTTGGTCAAGGAAAATGGGCGACAGAGTTTTCTCAAACCAAGAACCTAGAGTTGGCAGTCAAATTGTCTGTCAACCAATGGAATGGCCAAACTGCCCTCCAGTTGATGATGGTGGATGCGCGGGTGGAGGGTGTTCAACTTTTTAACATTCGTGGGAAAAATGCAGTCTTGCCAGAAGGGGTTCCAGTCTTGGATTTTGCTGGAGAATTACCAGATTTAGTAGCTAGTGACGCAGTTGTTGTAAAAACCATTCCTGAGGATATTACTCAGCTGAAGACTATTTTTCAGAAACAGAATTTTTCTGCTGTTTATTTTAAAAATGATATTGACAAGGCCTACTATCTAACGGGGTATGGGACTAGAGAACAGTTTGCCAAATTGTACAAGACTATCTACCAGTTCCCAGAGTTTGATATTCGCTACAAGCTGAAAGATTTGGCAGCTTATCTTAATATTCAGCAAATCTTGCTGGTCAAGATGATTCAAATATTTGAAGAATTAGGTTTTGTGACCATCAAAGACGGGGTCATGACAGTGAATAAAGAAGCGCCAAAGAGAGAAATCGGAGAAAGTCAGATTTACCAAAATCTCAAACAAACCGTCAAAGACCAAGAAATGATGGCGCTGGGTACCGTGCAAGAAATTTATGACTTTTTAATGGAAAAAGAGTAGATCATAGGAAAGAGTTGGGAAACCAGCTCTTTTTTGAAAACAAATCTTCATTTTGAAAATCATCAAAAAAATGGTATAATGGTAGGAAAAGATTCGGCTAAAAGTAGTGCTTTTAGAATAAGAGGGTAAGTAACCCTATAATCAAGATAAACTAAGCTTTCGGAGGAAAAATGAGTAATATCAGTTTAACAACACTTGGTGGTGTGCGTGAAAATGGGAAAAATATGTATATCGCTGAAATCGATGGGTCTATTTTCGTTTTGGATGCAGGTCTGAAATACCCTGAAAATGAACAACTAGGGGTGGACGTCGTTATTCCAAATATGGACTACCTTTTTGAAAATAGCAACCGTATCGCTGGTGTCTTCTTGACTCACGGGCATGCGGATGCTATTGGTGCTTTGCCTTATCTCTTGGCTGAAGCCAAGGTACCTGTATTTGGCTCTGAGTTGACCATTGAGTTGGCCAAACTCTTTGTCAAAGGAAATGACACAGTTAAGAAATTCAATGATTTTCATGTTATCGATGAGGATACGGAGATTGATTTTGGAGGGACAGTGGTTTCCTTCTTCCGTACGACCCACTCTATCCCAGAAAGTTTGGGTGTTGTCTTGAAGACAGCTGAAGGTAGTATCGTTTATACAGGTGACTTCAAATTTGACCAGACAGCTAGTGAATCTTATGCGACAGACTTCGCTCGTTTGGCAGAAATCGGTCGTGATGGAGTTCTAGCTCTTCTCAGCGATTCAGCCAATGCAGACAGTAATATCCAAGTGGCTAGTGAAAGTGAAGTTGGGGACGAGATCACTCAAACCATTTCTGATTGGGATGGCCGTATTATCGTCGCAGCGGTGGCCAGCAACCTCTCTCGTATCCAGCAGGTGTTTGATGCTGCGGATGCTACAGGCCGTCGTGTTGTCTTGACAGGATTTGATATTGAAAATATCGTCCGTACTGCTATTCGCCTCAAGAAATTATCCCTAGCTAACGAAAGTCTTTTGATTAAGCCAAAAGATATGTCTCGCTTTGAAGACCGTGAGTTGATTATCCTTGAGACAGGTCGTATGGGTGAGCCAATCAATGGTCTTCGTAAAATGTCGATTGGTCGCCACCGTTATGTGGAAATCAAGGACGGTGATTTGGTCTATATCGTAACCACTCCGTCTATTGCTAAAGAAGCAGTTATGGCGCGTGTGGAAAATATGATTTACCAAGCTGGTGGTGTTGTCAAATTGATCACCCAAAGCTTGCGTGTGTCAGGCCACGGAAATGCGCGTGATTTGCAGTTGATGATCAACCTCTTGCAACCCAAGTATCTCTTCCCAATTCAAGGGGAATACCGTGAGTTGGATGCCCATGCTAAGGCTGCTATGGCAGTTGGGATGTTGCCAGAACGCATTTTCATCCCTAAAAAGGGAACCAGCATGGCTTATGAGAATGGAGACTTTGTCCCAGCTGGAGCGGTTTCGGCAGGGGATGTCTTGATTGATGGAAATGCCATTGGTGATGTTGGTAATGTGGTCCTTCGTGACCGTAAGGTCTTGTCAGAGGATGGAATTTTTATCGTAGCAATCACCGTTAATCGTCGTGAGAAGAAAATTGTGGCCAAGGCTCGTGTTCATACGCGTGGATTTGTTTATCTCAAGAAGAGTCGCGATATTCTCCGTGAAAGTTCAGAATTGATTAACCAAACGGTAGAAGACTATCTCCAAGGAGATGACTTTGACTGGGCAGATCTCAAAGGGAAGGTTCGTGATAATCTGACCAAGTATCTCTTTGACCAAACCAAGCGACGTCCAGCTATTCTACCAGTAGTCATGGAAGCAAAATAATCGTTGAAATAAACAGAGAGAAAGTCGAGTTTCGGCTTTTTCTTATAGAAAAATAAAGGAAAAAAATATGGCAGTAATGAAAATCGAGTATTACTCACAAGTTTTGGATATGGAGTGGGGAGTGAATGTTCTTTACCCCGATGTCAATCGAGTGGAAGAACCAGAGTGTACAGATATCCCTGTCTTGTACCTCTTGCACGGGATGTCTGGCAATCATAATAGTTGGCTCAAGCGGACCAATGTAGAACGCTTACTTCGAGGGACTAATCTCATCGTCGTCATGCCCAATACCAGCAACGGTTGGTACACCGATACCCAGTATGGTTTTGACTATTACACAGCTCTAGCGGAGGAATTGCCACAGGTTTTGAAACGCTTCTTCCCTAATATGACCAGCAAGCGTGAAAATACCTTTATCGCTGGTCTCTCTATGGGAGGCTATGGCTGTTTCAAACTGGCTCTTGCTACAAATCGTTTTTCTCATGCAGCTAGCTTTTCAGGTGCCCTTAGTTTTCAAGATTTTTCTCCTGAGAGTCAAAATCTGGGAACACCGGCTTATTGGAGGGGTGTGTTTGGGGAGATTAAGGATTGGACAGCAAGCACCTATTCTCTAGAAAGTCTGGCTAAAAAATCGGACAAAAAGACCAAGCTTTGGGCTTGGTGTGGTGAACAGGATTTCTTGTATGCAGCCAATAATCTGGCAGTGAAAAACCTCAAAAAAATAGGATTTGATGTGACCTATAGCCATAGCGCTGGAACTCACGAGTGGTATTATTGGGAAAAACAATTGGAACGGTTTCTAGCAACTCTGCCAATTGATTTCAAATTAGAAGAGAGATTGTCATAATTTAGCTTTCTTTCAGCTTGTTTTAGTAAAATAGACTTTATTTGCTAGAAAGGTGGAGGGAAATGCGCTGGATTTTTCGTTTGATAGGGGCTTTCTTTTCTTTTGTGTGGCGTTTGTTTTGGCGCCTGTTTTGGATAGTTGTGCTCTTATGTGCTCTTGCTTTCGGTCTTCTCTGGTATCTGAACGGGGATTTTCAAGGAGCGCTAAAGCAAGCAGAACGGTCAGTAAAGATTGGTCAACAAAGTATTGACCAATGGGAAAAAACTGGGCAACTGCCTAAGTTGAACCAGACAGATAACCATCAACACTCTGAAGGAAGGTGGCCGCAGGCTTCTGCTCGTATTTACCTAGATCCCCAGATGGATTCACGCTTTCAAGAAGCTTATTTAGAAGCAATCCAGAATTGGAATCAAACTGGTGCTTTTAACTTTGAAATTGTCACCGAGTCCAGCAAGGCAGATATCCTGGCTACGGAGATGAATGACGGAGGTACTCCTGTGGCAGGAGAGGCAGAAAGTCAGACCAATCTCTTGACAGGGCAATTCTTATCCGTAACGGTGCGGTTGAATCATTATTATCTGTCCAATCCAGACTATGGTTATTCCTATGAGCGCATTGTCCATACGGCAGAACATGAGTTGGGTCATGCGATTGGCTTGGACCATACAGATGAGAAGTCTGTGATGCAACCTGCAGGTTCCTTTTATGGCATCCAGGAAGAGGATGTTGCAAACCTTCGAAAATTATATGAGACCAATGAGTAGGGGATTATCTTTCCCTACTTTTTTGCTATAATGGAACTATGAATAACTTGATTAAATCAAAACTAGAGCTCTTGCCGACCAGCCCTGGTTGCTACATTCACAAGGATAAAAACGGCACCATTATCTATGTTGGAAAGGCTAAAAATCTGCGTAACCGCGTGAGGTCTTATTTCCGTGGAAGTCATGATACTAAGACAGAGGCTCTGGTGTCTGAAATTGTAGATTTTGAATTTATCGTTACTGAGTCCAATATTGAGGCACTTCTCCTAGAAATCAACCTGATCAAGGAAAATAAGCCTAAATACAATATCATGCTCAAGGATGACAAGTCTTATCCTTTCATCAAAATCACCAATGAACGCTATCCTCGTTTGATTATTACCCGACAGGTCAAGAAGGACGGAGGTCTCTACTTTGGTCCCTATCCAGATGTGGGCGCAGCCAATGAAATCAAGCGGTTGCTGGATCGGATTTTTCCTTTTCGTAAGTGTACCAATCCGCCCTCTAAGGTCTGTTTTTACTACCATATCGGTCAATGTATGGCCCACACCATCTGTAAAAAAGATGAGGCCTATTTCAAGTCCATGGCTCAGGAGGTTTCTGATTTTCTAAAAGGGCAGGATGACAAAATTATTGATGATCTCAAGGGAAAGATGGCAACGGCAGTCCAGACTATGGAATTTGAACGTGCGGCAGAATACCGTGACCTGATTCAGGCCATTGGAACGCTTCGAACCAAGCAACGGGTCATGGCTAAGGATCTCCAAAATCGGGATGTCTTTGGCTACTATGTGGACAAGGGCTGGATGTGTGTGCAGGTTTTCTTTGTCCGTCAGGGTAAGCTCATTGAGCGGGATGTCAATCTTTTCCCTTATTATAATGATCCGGATGAGGACTTTCTAACTTATGTTGGACAATTCTACCAAGAAAAATCTCATCTAGTTCCCAATGAGGTGCTGATTCCGCAGGATATTGACGAAGAAGCGGTCAAGGTCTTGGTGGATACTAAGATTCTCAAACCCCAGCGTGGAGAGAAAAAACAGCTGGTCAATCTAGCCATAAAAAATGCTCGTGTTAGTCTGGAGCAGAAGTTCAATCTGCTAGAAAAATCTGTCGAAAAGACCCAAGGAGCTATTGAAAATCTGGGACGTTTACTCCAGATCCCAACCCCAGTTCGCATTGAGTCCTTCGATAACTCCAATATCATGGGAACCAGTCCTGTTTCAGCCATGGTGGTCTTTGTCAACGGCAAACCAAGTAAAAAAGATTATCGTAAGTATAAAATCAAGACTGTCGTTGGGCCAGACGACTATGCCAGTATGAGAGAAGTCATTCGCAGACGCTATGGTCGAGTACAGCGTGACGGTTTGACTCCGCCAGATTTGATTGTGATTGATGGGGGACAAGGTCAAGTCAATATCGCCAAGCAAGTCATCCAAGAGGAGCTGGGCTTGGATATTCCCATTGCAGGTTTGCAAAAGAATGACAAGCACCAAACCCATGAATTGCTCTTCGGTGATCCACTTGAGGTGGTAGAGTTGTCTCGCAATTCTCAGGAATTTTTCCTCCTCCAACGCATTCAAGATGAGGTGCACCGTTTTGCCATCACTTTCCATCGCCAACTGCGCTCCAAAAATTCCTTTTCATCACAACTGGATGGAATTGAAGGTCTGGGGCCTAAACGTAAGCAAAATCTCATGAAACATTTCAAGTCTCTGACCAAAATCAAGGAAGCCAGTGTGGATGAGATTGTCGAAGTTGGAGTACCAAGAGCAGTAGCAGAGGCTGTGCAGAGGAAGTTGAACCCGCAGGAAACAGAAATCTTGCTTCAAGTAGCGGAAGAAAGAGTAGATTACCAAACGGAAGGAAACCACAATGAACCATAAAATCGCAATTTTATCAGATATTCATGGCAATGCAACTGCACTAGAAGCAGTGATTGCAGATGCTAAAAATCAAGGAGTCAGTGAATACTGGCTTCTGGGAGATATTTTTCTTCCTGGTCCAGGCGAAAATGACTTAGTCGCTCTGCTAAAGGATCTTCCCATCACAGCCAGTGTTCGAGGCAATTGGGATGATCGTATCCTTGAGGCCTTGGATGGCGAATATGGTTTGGAACATCCGAAAGAAATCCAGTCAATGCGCATGACCCAGTTTTTGATGGAGCGAATGGATCCTGCAACGATTGTCTGGCTACGAAGCTTGCCTTTGCTGGAAAAGAAAGAAGTTGAGGGACTGCGTTTTTCTCTCACACATAATTTACCTGACAAAAACTATGGTGGAGATCTACTGGTTGGGAATGATACAGAAAAATTTGACCAACTGCTAGATGCGGAAACCGACGTGGCAGTCTATGGTCATGTTCACAAGCAATTGCTTCGTTATGGCAGTCAAGGGCAACAAATCATCAATCCAGGGTCGATTGGCATGCCCTATTTTAATTGGGAGGCGTTAAAAAATCACCGTGCCCAGTATGCCGTGATAGAAGTTGAAGATGGGGAATTGGTAAATATCCTATTTCGTAAAGTCGCTTATGATTATGAAGCGGAGTTAGAATTGGCCAAGTCCAAGGGGCTTCCCTTTATCGAAATGTATGAAGAGCTACGTCGTGAAGACAACTATCAGGGGCACAATCTGGAACTATTAGCAAGCTTAATAGAAAAGCATGGGTATGTAGAGGATGTGAAGGATTTCTTGGGGGCTATAAAGTCAGAATATAAGATAGACTAGTTTCTTTAAGTAACTGAAAATTAATTGGAACTGGATGAGGGGCTTCCTTATTTAAATGATTTTCTTCATTCGGTTGCTTATCCTTGTTCCAATTTCTTTCTATGAAAAATCTCTGCAAGCTCTTTCAAATTATGGTAGAATGGAAGCAGTAGAATTAGAAAAGGAAATCGATTATGAAATTTCTTGAATTAAACAAAAAACGTCATGCGACTAAGCAGTTCACTGATAAGCCTGTTGATCCAAAAGATGTGCGTACGGCTATCGAAATTGCAACCTTGGCACCAAGTGCCCACAACAGCCAGCCTTGGAAATTTGTGGTGGTTCGTGAGAAAAATGCTGAATTGGCAAAGTTGGCTTACGGTTCAAACTTTGAACAGGTATCATCAGCGCCTGTAACTATTGCCTTGTTTACAGACACAGATTTGGCTAAACGTGCTCGTAAGATTGCCCGAGTTGGTGGTGCTAATAACTTTTCTGAAGAACAACTTCAATATTTTATGAAGAATTTGCCTGCGGAATTTGCACGCTATAACGAACAGCAAGTCAGCGACTACCTAGCCCTCAATGCAGGTTTGGTTGCTATGAACTTGGTTCTGGCTCTTACAGACCAAGGAATCGGATCGAATCTTATTCTTGGCTTTGACAAATCAAAAGTCAATGAAGTTTTGGACATTGAAGACCGTTTCCGCCCAGAACTCTTAATTACAGTGGGTTACACAGACGAGAAATTGGAACCAAGCTACCGCTTGCCAGTAGATGAAATCATCGAGAAAAGATAGAAGGAAGATAATATGACAGCAATTGATTTTACAGCAGAAGTAGAAAAACGCAAAGAAGACCTCTTGGCTGACTTGTTTAGCCTTTTGGAAATTAACTCAGAACGTGATGACAGCAAGTCGGATGCTCAGCATCCATTTGGTCCTGGGCCAGTAAAAGCCTTGGAGAAATTCCTTGAAATCGCAGACCGTGATGGCTACCCAACTAAGAATGTTGATAACTACGCAGGGCATTTCGAGTTTGGTGATGGAGAAGAAGTCCTCGGAATCTTTGCCCACATGGACGTAGTGCCTGCTGGTAGCGGTTGGGACACAGACCCTTACACACCAACTATCAAAGATGGTCGTCTTTATGCGCGTGGTGCTTCTGATGACAAGGGACCTACAACAGCTTGTTACTATGGCTTGAAAATCATCAAAGAATTGGGTCTTCCAACTTCTAAGAAAGTTCGCTTTATTGTCGGAACAGATGAAGAATCAGGCTGGGCAGACATGGACTACTACTTCGAGCACGTAGGACTTGCCAAGCCAGACTTTGGTTTCTCTCCAGACGCTGAGTTCCCTATCATCAACGGTGAAAAAGGAAATATTACTGAATACCTCCACTTTGCAGGAGAAAATACAGGTGCTGCCCGTCTTCACAGCTTTACAGGTGGTTTACGTGAAAACATGGTGCCTGAATCAGCAACAGCAGTTATTTCAGGTGACTTGACTGACTTGCAAGCTAAACTAGATGCTTTTGTTGCAGAACACAAACTTAGAGGAGAACTCCAAGAAGAAGCTGGCCAATACAAGGTGACGATTATTGGTAAATCAGCCCACGGTGCTATGCCTGCTTCAGGTGTCAATGGTGCGACTTACCTAGCTCTTTTCCTTAGTCAGTTTGACTTTGCAGGACCTGCAAAAGACTACCTTGACATCGCTGGTAAGATTCTCTTGAACGATCATGAGGGTGAAAATCTCAAGATTGCCCATGTGGATGAAAAGATGGGTGCTCTTTCTATGAATGCAGGCGTCTTCCGCTTTGATGAAACAAGTGCTGACAATACCATTGCCCTTAATATCCGCTATCCAAAAGGAACAAGTCCAGAACAAATCAAGTCAATCCTTGAAAACTTGCCAGTTGCTTCTGTTAGCCTTTCTGAACACGGTCACACGCCTCACTATGTGCCAATGGAAGATCCACTTGTCCAAACCTTGTTGAATGTTTATGAAAAACAAACTGGCCTTAAAGGTCACGAGCAAGTCATCGGTGGTGGAACCTTTGGTCGCTTGCTAGAACGCGGAGTTGCCTACGGTGCTATGTTCCCAGACTCAATTGACACCATGCACCAAGCCAATGAATTTATCGCCTTGGACGATCTTTTCCGAGCAGCAGCAATTTATGCCGAAGCTATTTACGAATTGATCAAATAAAACGATAGAAGTCTGAGATCTTATGCTTAGACTTCTTTTTGGAGGGAAAGTAGATGTCTCAAATTGAAAGAATCAAACAGGCTATCATGGCGGATCCGCAGAATGCCAGCTATACAGAACGCGGCATCGAGCCTCTCTTTGCAGCGCCAAAGACTGCTCGCATCAATATCATCGGTCAGGCACCGGGACTTAAAACCCAAGAAGCAGGCCTTTACTGGAAGGACAAAAGTGGTGACCGTTTGCGGGACTGGTTAGGTGTGGATGAAGATACCTTTTACAATTCAGGTTATTTTGCGGTTTTGCCTATGGATTTCTACTTTCCGGGCCATGGCAAGTCAGGTGATTTACCACCGCGAGCGGGTTTTGCAGAAAAATGGCATCCTCAGCTCTTGAAAGAATTGCCCGATATTCAGCTAACCCTCTTGATTGGCCAGTATGCCCAAGCCTACTATCTACAGGAAAAAATCAGTGGCAAGGTGACAGAACGGGTAAAACATTACCAGAACTATCTGCCAACCTATTTTCCGCTAGTTCACCCCTCACCGCGAAATCAAATTTGGATGGCCAAAAATCCCTGGTTTGAGTCAGAAGTGGTGCCCAATTTGAAAAAAAGAATTAAAGCAATTTTATAGTCAATGAAAATCAAAGAGCAAACTAGGAAGCCAGCCGCAGGCTGTACTTGAGTACGGTAAGGCGACGCTGACGTGGTTTGAAGAGATTTTCGAAGAGTATTAGGAGAAAAAGAATGAAAGAAATTACCTTTGACGCATTTTACCAGCTTTACCAAAATGACCAACTTTCTCTAGTGGACGTGAGAGAAGTGGATGAATTTGAAACTCTTCATTTAGAAGGTGCCCAAAACCTACCGCTGAGTCAATTAGCTGATAGCTATGATCAGTTGGACAAGGACCAGTTGCATTATGTCATTTGTAAATCTGGGATGAGATCAGCGCGTGCTTGCCAATTCCTAGCTGAACTAGGTTATGAGGTTATCAATGTCCAAGGTGGCATGATGGCTTTTGAAGAACTTTAAAAATTTGCATTTCTCCTACTTAGTGTGATCTCGGTAGGGGATTTTATTTTTAGACAATTCTCATTTTTAAGAATCTTGAAAACATTCAATATTTACTTCGTGAAGCTTTTTTCATACTCCTAATCATGGTATACTAAGTCAGTATTTTATAAATATGAAGGAGATTTTCATGGCTAAAAAAGGTGCCTTAACAGGTTTACTCCTGTTTGGAATATTTTTTGGTGCGGGGAACTTGATTTTTCCGCCTTCTCTAGGTGCTCTATCTGGAGAACATTTTCTTCCTGCCATCGCAGGTTTTGTCTTTTCAGGTGTCGGTATCGCCGTCTTGACTCTGATTATTGGAACGCTAAATCCTAAAGGATATATCTATGAGATTTCAACAAAGATAGCGCCTTGGTTTGCGACTCTTTACCTCTCAGTTCTTTACTTGTCAATCGGTCCATTCTTTGCAATCCCACGTACAGCTACAACAGCTTACGAAGTAGGGATTAGCCCCCTTTTGTCGGATGCAAGTAAAGGTCTTGGTTTGATTGTCTTTACAGTTCTGTATTTTGCGGCAGCATATTTAATCTCGCTTAATCCATCAAAAATCTTAGACCGTATCGGCCGTATCTTAACGCCAGTCTTTGCGATTTTGATTGTTATCTTGGTTGTTCTGGGAGCTTTCAAATACGGTGGAACAAGTCCTCAAGCTGCTTCAGCTGCTTATCAAGCTTCTGCCTTTGGGACAGGTTTCCTAGAAGGTTACAATACCTTGGACGCCCTTGCCTCAGTTGCCTTTAGCGTAATCGCAGTTCAAACCTTGAAACAACTTGGTTTCTCAAGTAAGAAAGAATACATTTCAACTATTTGGGTGGTTGGTATCGTTGTTGCCCTTGCCTTCAGCGCTCTTTATATCGGTTTAGGTTTCCTTGGAAATCATTTCTCGGTACCAGCTGAGGCGATGAAGGGTGGAACACCAGGTGTTTACATCTTGTCACAAGCCACTCAAGAAATCTTTGGCTCAACAGCTCAACTCTTCCTTGCAGCTATGGTTACCGTAACCTGCTTCACAACAACAGTTGGTTTGATTGTGTCTACAGCTGAGTTCTTTAATGAGCGCTTCCCACAAATCAGCTACAAGGTTTATGCGACAGCCTTTACTTTGATTGGATTTGCTATTGCTAATCTGGGTCTTGATGCGATTATCAAGTACTCCATTCCAGTACTGGTTATCTTGTACCCAATCACCATTGCCATCGTTATGATTGTTATTGTGAACAAATTTGTTGCCCTTTCAAAACCAGGTATGCAGTTGACAATTGCGGTGGTTACAGCTATTGCCATTGCAAGCGTACTAGGAAGCTCGTTTAAGGTTGAGTTTCTTGCAAATCTTGTCAACGCTCTTCCTTTTGCTAAGGCATCTCTCCCATGGTTGGTGCCTGCTATCGTTGGAATCTTGCTCTCACTGGTTCTACCAAACAAGCAAGAGAGTGATGTTTTTGAAATGGAATAATCACTAATACTCTTCGAAAATCAAATTCAAACCGCGTCAACGTCGCCTTGTCGTACTCAAGTACAGCCTGCGGCTAGTTTCCTAGTTTGCTCTTTGATTTTCATTGAGTATAAAATCACTTTTGTAGTCAAGTCTACAGGAGTGATTTTCTTTTTTTATCCGATGATAAATGTGTTATAATAGGTAGCAAAAGAGGTGAAGAAATGAATCAAACAGTAGAATATATCAAAGAACTGACAGCCATTGCGTCGCCAACGGGCTTCACTCGTGAGATTTCGGACTATTTAGTCAAGACTCTAGAAGGTTTTGGTTATCAGCCAGTTCGCACAGCCAAGGGCGGTGTCAATGTAACTATTAAAGGTCAAAATGACGAGCAACATCGCTATGTGACTGCCCATGTAGATACGCTTGGTGCTATTGTCCGTGCTGTTAAACCAGACGGCCGTCTCAAGTTGGATCGTATCGGTGGTTTTCCTTGGAACATGATTGAAGGAGAAAACTGTACCATTCATGTGGCTAGTACAGGTCAAAAGCTATCAGGAACCATCCTTATCCACCAAACTTCTTGCCATGTCTATAAGGATGCAGGAACTGCAGAACGCACGCAGGACAATATGGAAGTGCGTTTGGACGCAAAAGTAACCAGTGAAAAAGAAACTCGTGCTCTTGGTATTGAGGTCGGTGATTTTATCAGCTTTGACCCACGAACTGTCGTGACAGAGACAGGCTTTATCAAGTCTCGTCATTTGGACGATAAGGTCAGTGCAGCGATTTTGCTTAACCTGCTTCGTATTTATAAGGAAGAGAAGATTGAATTGCCCGTAACAACCCATTTTGCTTTTTCAGTCTTTGAAGAAGTGGGACACGGTGCCAACTCTAACATTCCTGCTCAGGTAGTAGAGTATCTTGCTGTGGATATGGGAGCTATGGGAGATGACCAGCAAACAGACGAATATACAGTGTCTATTTGTGTCAAGGATGCTTCTGGGCCTTATCACTATGACTTTCGTCAACACTTAGTTGCCTTGGCGAAAGAACAAGATATTCCATTTAAGCTGGACATCTATCCATTTTATGGTTCGGACGCTTCAGCGGCTATGTCTGCAGGTGCAGAGGTCAAACACGCCCTTCTCGGTGCTGGTATCGAGTCTAGCCATTCTTATGAGCGCACTCATATTGACTCGGTAGTCGCAACAGAGCGTATGGTTGATACCTATCTTAAGAGCGCATTGGTAGGCTAATATGTGCCTTATTTGCCAGAGAATTGAGCTAATTAAAGTTGGGGAAAATCCCTACTTTGTCAAAGAGTTGGAAACAGGCTATCTTGTCATTGGAGATCACCAGTATTTCACAGGCTATAGTCTCTTTCTAGCTAAGGAGCACGTCACGGAATTGCACCATTTAAAAAAGGAGACAAGACTCCGTTTTCTAGAGGAAATGAGTCTAGTCCAAGAGGCAGTTGCCAAGGCCTTTGCTGCTGAGAAAATGAATATCGAACTTCTAGGCAATGGCGATGCCCACCTTCATTGGCATCTTTTCCCTAGACGAAGAGGTGATATGAATGGTCACGGTCTCAAAGGACGTGGTCCAGTTTGGTGGGTTCCTTTTGAAGAAATGACAGCAGAAACCTGCCAAGCAAGTCCGGATGAGATTAAACAATTAGTTAAACGTTTATCGATAGAAGTAGATAAACTATTAGAAATAAAGGAGTAGAAATGAAAAAAAGATACCTTGTCTTGACAGCCTTGCTAGCCTTGAGTCTAGCAGCTTGTTCACAAGAAAAAGCAAAAAATGAAGATGGAACAGCTAAAACAGAACAAACAGCCAAAGCTGATGGAACAGTTGGAAGTAAGTCTCAAGGGGCTACTCAGAAAAAAGCAGAAGTGGTCAACAAAGGTGATTACTACAGTATCCAAGGGAAATACGATGAAATCATCGTAGCAAATAAACATTATCCTTTGTCGAAAGACTATAATCCAGGGGAAAATCCAACAGCTAAGGCTGAGTTAGTCAAACTCATTAAAGCTATGCAAGAGGCAGGTTTCCCAATTAGTGATCATTATAGTGGTTTTAGAAGTTATGAAACTCAGACCAAGCTCTATCAAGATTATGTCAACCAAGATGGGAAGGCAGCAGCTGACCGCTACTCTGCCCGACCTGGCTATAGTGAACACCAAACTGGTTTGGCCTTTGATGTGATTGGGACTGATGGTGATTTAGTAACAGAAGAAAAAGCAGCCCAATGGCTCCTGGATCATGCAGCTGATTATGGATTTGTTGTCCGTTATCTCAAAGGTAAGGAAAAGGAAACAGGCTACATGGCTGAAGAATGGCATCTTCGTTATGTCGGAAAAGAAGCTAAAGAAATTGCTGCAAGTGGTCTCAGTTTGGAAGAATACTATGGATTTGAAGGCGGAGATTACGTCGATTAAAAAAGAAACTTTTCTCTTGCAATTTCAAATAAATAGTGTATAATAGATGAGTATGTGTAAAGCATACTTGTGGGAGGTAAAAATCTTTAATTACCGCCAAAACCACAAAGGAGGATTTAAAAATGGCTAAAAAAGTCGAAAAACTTGTAAAATTGCAAATCCCTGCTGGTAAAGCTACACCAGCTCCACCGGTTGGACCTGCTCTTGGTCAAGCTGGTATCAACATCATGGGATTCACAAAAGAGTTCAACGCTCGTACAGCTGACCAAGCTGGTATGATCATTCCAGTTGTTATCTCAGTTTACGAAGATAAATCATTTACTTTCATCACTAAAACACCACCAGCTGCTGTTCTTTTGAAAAAAGCTGCAGGTGTTGAAAAAGGATCAGGTACACCTAACAAAACTAAAGTTGCTACAGTTACTCGTGCACAAGTACAAGAAATTGCAGAAACTAAGATGCCAGATTTGAACGCAGCAAACGTAGAGTCTGCAATGCGTATGATCGAAGGTACTGCTCGTTCTATGGGATTCACTGTTGTTGACTAATCAATAACACAGTAGAAAATCTCACAGCAGTCTATTAGTTGCTTTTCATACTAGGCAAGTGACTGAAGCTTGTACTTGGGTACAGCAAGGGAGCTTAAGGCTGTAGGAAAAGAAAAATAATAGACTGAAAACCCGCAAGACTTCATCATTTCGAGGAGTGACGTGGGAGATGAAAATCGATTGAACCACTTACAAGGAGAATAGAAAATGGCTAAAAAAAGCAAACAACTTCGTGCTGCTCTTGAGAAAATCGACAGCACAAAAGCATACAGCGTAGAAGAAGCTGTAGCACTTGCAAAAGAAACTAACTTTGCAAAATTTGACGCAACTGTAGAAGTTGCTTACAACTTGAACATCGACGTTAAAAAAGCTGACCAACAAATCCGTGGAGCAATGGTATTGCCAAACGGTACTGGTAAAACTTCACGCGTTCTTGTTTTCGCACGTGGTGCAAAAGCTGAAGAAGCAAAAGCTGCTGGTGCAGACTTTGTTGGTGAAGATGACCTTGTTGCTAAAATCAACGATGGTTGGTTGGACTTCGACGTAGTTATCGCTACACCTGACATGATGGCTCTTGTTGGACGTCTTGGACGTGTCCTTGGACCACGTAACTTGATGCCAAACCCTAAAACTGGTACTGTAACAATGGATGTTGCTAAAGCAGTTGAAGAGTCTAAAGGTGGTAAAATTACTTACCGTGCTGACCGTGCAGGTAACGTTCAAGCAATCATCGGTAAAGTATCATTTGAAGCTGAAAAATTGGTTGAAAACTTTAAAGCTTTCAACGAAACAATCCAAAAAGCAAAACCAGCTACAGCTAAAGGAACTTACGTAACAAACTTGACTATCACAACTACTCAAGGTGTTGGTATCAAAGTTGACGTAAACTCACTTTAATCAGTAGTTTATAAACAAAGACGAGTACGAAAGTGCTCGTTTTTTTATTTGAGAAAATTTATTTTGTTGGATCCAGAAATTGAGTTTTTCTCAGCCTCATTTTGGTGTTTTTGAACGTGATTTGATGATTGATAAAAATAAAGAAATAGGAATTGTTTTCTGTTGATTTGTAAAAAAAATTATATGGATTACAACCGTATCAATTATTTCAATATTCCTAAGTTGGTATAATATTTCTGAAATACTATAAAAAACAACCAGAGAACTACATATTTACACAAGGTTTCTGTTTTTATGATTGTCGAACGAAAATTTTTATCTTGCAATAGATTGTTCTAAATGATATAATAAAACCAAATGTTGATTTATCTTTAATACCTAATTTAAGATATCAACCTCTTAATATTGCATAAAAATTTAAGGGGGGGGTATTTTTCCTAGTGTTTGAAATCAACATTATTAAAAAAATAAGGAGGTTGTGTATCTCATGCAGAGAAACCAACAAGATTTTAGAACGGAAAAATACCTTCGTTATGGTATCCGTAAGTATAGTTTTGGAGCTGCATCAGTTGCGATTGCAGCTGGTTTGATGTTCCTTGGGAATGGAGCAGTTTCGGCTACTGAAGTACAAGGGGCTGAAGTTTCGTCTGTAACAACTGCTAATCTAGGGAATCAGGCGGATTCTAAAGATAAATCAGTCAAAGCAGAAGCTGATAAAGTAGAAGAAGCTAAAAAAGTTAAAAAAGAGATTCTTGAAGCTAGCATTTCAACTTTAGAATCAAAACTTTCAACGGCTAAGTATGCAGAGGTTTTTGTACTGAGCTCAGCTAAGGAAGCCTTGACTACAGCTAAAGCAACTCTTGCTAATGCAGAGGCTAGTCAAGCAGAAGTTGATCAACAGGCAGCTACAGTATCTGCTTTAAGTTTGGTTGTAACAGAGTCAAATACTGCTGGTTTCGATAAGAAGCAGGCAGCTGATCAGGAAGCAGCTAAGGCAGAAGCAGAAAAAACTGCAACTCCAGTTGAAAAAGCACTTTCAACGGCTACAACAACTCTGACACAAGTGTCATCAGAAGCTGAAGTAACAAATAAATTGGCTGAGACTCAACTTGCTAAGGCTGATGTCAAAGAAGAAAACAAGGCAGCAGTTACAGCGGCAGTAGCTAAAAACCAAGCAGTTCTTGCTGAAACGAAAACACTGTTAGCTGATAAGAGTATTACAAAAGAGCAAGTAGATGCTCAATTGGAGCGCCTTAACGAATCTATCCTTGCAGTCTACAATGAATTGAAAAATGCAGGAATCGGCCGAGATGGTAAGTTTTCAGTTAACTTAGAAGAAGTACAAACTACTGCCTTGACAGATGGTACAACTGAATTAGGTAAAAAATGGTTAGAAGACCATGGCTATGCAACATTAGCAGATGTACCAATTAAGAAAAACTCAAAAGAAATTGCAACCTTAAATGATCAAATCCATTGGCTTGATTTTTCTGATACATCAGCTTGGACTAATTTGAAAAATGGAATTCAATTACAAATTGGTTCACAATATCAAAAACAAATAATGCCTGGATATGTTGTGACATTAACTGTTAAAGAATTAAAACCTTTCGAAACTACAGAAGCGTATAAACAACGTGTAGCAGGAACTGAACATGCAGCGAGTTATGATGCAGATAAAGAGAATAAATTTAACCGTGCAACAGGATTTGGAGCGGTACCACAAGATCCAAGATATACAAATGTACGTGAAAGAGGAAATGGGATTAATACAGGAAACCATAAAACTGCAATTGCACCAATAACGGATACAGGAAGTCAAGTAGGAGGAGTTACAGCTGGGGTTATCTTTTCTGTTTCAGCAACTTATAATAATAAGCCGGTACAACCGGGGATTGTAATGGCTTCAGGTGAGGATATCAGTGCTGGAGAATTAGAAGCGGAAATTTATACTACTAACGGTACACCTTGGGATTTAGCAGGTGTTATCGGTCGAGATGGTAAGACTCAATATAAACCTACACCAAACTTCCAAAAAGTAAATGCTACAATTACTTATAATACACCTGAGTTTAATAAAGCACTTGCAGCAAAAATGTTTGCGACTAGAGATTCTGCTACAGCAGGTTTAGGTTCACAAATTTTTGGTTCTTACTCAAATGGTGGAAACTATGCTTCACCAATTGTATCATCAGCAAATGTTACTGAAGCTGGTATTTATATCATTTCAGCTGGTCAACAAAGTACAATGGTTGGGATTAAAATCTCTGATTTCGGAGATCTTCCAGAATCTTATGGAACAGCAGAACACTTTATTAGAACTGAAACAACAGATTGGAATACAAATGAAGTTAGACAAATTCAACAACCATTCTTAGGAACTGAAAAAGCAGACATTGATTCAGCTCCAGGAATTCGTGTTCGTGGAGAAGGATCAGATGATCGAAGTGATTCTGCCGATGAAGGTGTTAAACAATTAATTGATGCTGCAGATGTACATAATAATAAAGATACTGGTGAACCAGAAGTAAAATTAGTAAAAGCTCCAGATGACACTTATGAAGTGAATATTAGAGCTTCTGTAAATGGTAATACAAGTTATAATGGTACATTAGATCCAGCTTATGTTCGTGGATTTATCGATTTCAATAATAACGGTAAGTTTGATGCGGATGAAGCATCTGAAATTGTAAAAGTTACAGAAAATAATCAAAAAGTAACATTAAAATTCAGAAATACGCAAATTATTGATACAACAAAAGAAAATGTGAATTTCCGTGTTCGTATTGCTAAAGAAGAGTCTCAAATTGAAAAACCAGTAGGAATTGCATACTCAGGGGAAGTGGAAGATAACCAAATCCAAGTAGCAATTCCACCTCGTGGGGATAAGGAAGAAACTACGGGAGTTCAAGGTGAAACGCAATCGATTGACTTCGAATTTGTGAATAGAGCTGAAGGTGATGATGCGTCAAATGTTGGATCTGGAAACGGAAAAACAACCTTCAACTCATATGGTAAATTATACTATTCAGAACAAAGAAATAATATCAGTTTAGAAACAACCAAAGCTAAACAAGCTGATGGAGTTATGATTGTTAAGCCAGATGGTTCTCTTTCAAAAACTTACACAAAAGAAGGTCAAGGTACCTATAATGTTACAGATACAGGTATAACCTTTACACCAGTAGCTACCTTCGTTGGTAAAGCAGATGGTGTTGCTCTACGCGCAGTAGATGCGAATGGTCAAACAACTGGATGGACAGCTTTAACAGAAAGAAATGGTCTTGTAAACAATAATACAGGAATTCATTC
Organism: Streptococcus sp. CF7_Ac1-8; assembly: GCF_024295435.1. Taxonomy (GTDB): domain Bacteria; phylum Bacillota; class Bacilli; order Lactobacillales; family Streptococcaceae; genus Streptococcus; species Streptococcus mitis_AP. The sequence continues at coordinate 125,364 of NZ_JANCPI010000006.1, forward strand.
AACAACAGAGTTAACAATGGATGCTGTTTATATTCCAAATGTAACACCAAAAACAATTACTGCAGATCCAAAAACTTCTATTGATATTCAAGGTAAAGAACAAACTGGAACTCCAGTATTTAAAGCTTTTGCGGGAACAACAAAAGAAGAGGCTATCACGCCAACAGCAACTCATCCTGCAAAATTAATTAATCCTACAGATAACTCACTTGTTAAATCAGTAACAGTGGAGAATGAAGGAACATACACAATCAATCCAACAACTGGTGTGGTAACATTCAGGCCACTTCCAACATTCAAAGGTAAAACAAAAGGAATTGGTGTATCGTTAACTGTACCGGTAGGAGCTGATAAAGCTGGAACTGAAGTAACAGCGACAGCAACAACAACTTATACTCCAGAAGTTGTTCCAGTAGTACCAACTGCAGAACCAGCAACATCTACTGATATTCAAGGAGCTGAACAATCAGCAGTTGTAGCATTTGCTCCAGGAAAAGCAACAATTGGAGATACAGAAAAAACAGTAGAACTTAAACCAAATTCAGCTAAATTGTTAAATGCTGATGGAAGTGTACCGACAGAAGCGACAGTACCAGCTTATAAAGAGGACGGAGTTACTCAAGTAGGAACATACTCAGTTGATCCAGCTACTAATAAAGTAACCTTTACACCAACTGATAAGGCTTATGTAGGTAAAGTATTACCAGCAAATGTACAAGCAGAAGATGTAAATGGAACAACTGTTAAAACAACTTACACACCTACAATCGTAGGAGTTAAACCAACAGCTACACCAGCTGAATCTACAAACATTCAAGGTGAAGAACAATCAGGTGTTGTAGCATTTGCACCAGGAAAAGCAACAATTTCAGGTACAGAAAAAATAGTAGCGCTTAAAGCGAATTCAGCTAAATTAGTAAATGCAGATGGAAGTGTACCAACAGAAGCAACAGTTCCAGCATATGCAGCTGATGGAGTTACTAAAGTAGGTACTTACTCAATCGACCCATCAAATAATACTGTAACATTTACACCAACTGATAAAACTTATAAAGGTACCGTATTACCAGCGAATGTTCAAGCAGAAGATGAAAATGGTACAACTGTGAAAACAACCTATACTCCACATATCGTAGGAGTAGTTCCAACAGCAGAACCAGCTACTTCAACAGATATCCAAGGGGTAGAACAATCAAAAGAAGTTACATTTACTCCAGGTAAAACAGAAATCAATGGAACAGAAAAAACAGTAGCAATCGATACAACTTCATTTAAATTATTAGATGAAAATGAAAATGCAGTAGATTCAGTTCCAGCGAAGAACCCAGCAGGTGATGTGATTGGTACGTATACACTTAAAGTCGTAGATGGAAAAGTGAATGCAGTATTTACACCAACAGATAAAACGTATGCGGGTGAAGTTGAGCCAGTAACGATCCAAGCAAAAGATACAAATGGAACAGTTGTAAAAACAACTTATACTCCATCTATTACACCAGTAGAACCATCAGGAACACCAACAACTTCTGAAGGAATTCAAGGTGCTAAACAAGAAGGAACTCCATCATTCACACCAGGTGATGAAAGAATTCCTATGAAGATTGATGCGGATCAGCCAGCTAAATTAGTAAATCCTGAAACTGGAAAACCAATAGATGATACAACAATTCCAGCAAAAGATAATGATGGAAATACAGTTGGTACCTACACAATTGAACCAACAACAGGTAAAGTAACATTTACACCAAATAAAGACTTTACAGGTACACCAGTAGCAGCAACTGTTCAAGCAAAAGATGCGAATGGAACACCAACAACTGCTACTTATGAACCAACAGTTAAACCAGTAACACCAACAGGTTCAGATACTGTAACAGAAGATGTTCAAGGTTCAATTCAAAAAGGTAAACCAACATTTGAAGGTGGCACAGTAACAGTTAACGGTGAAGAAAAAACTGTTGCAATCGATGAAGATAAACCAGCTAAATTGGTAGATCCAAAAACAGGTGATCCAGTTGAATCAGTAACTATCGATGGTGAAGGAACATATACAGTAACTCCAGACGGCATAGTAACATTTACACCAGAAAAGAACTTTACAGGTAAAGGAACAGGTGTTACAGTTCAACGTGAAGATAAGAATGCTACACCAGTGACAGCTAAATACACACCAGTTGTAAAACCAGCAACACCAACAAGTTCAGATGTCATCACAACTAATGTTCAAGGTGCAATTCAAGAAGGGACACCAACATTTACAGGTGGAAAAGTAACGATTAATGGTCAAGAAAAAACTGTTGCAATCGATGAAGCTGTAAAACCAAAATTCGATGATGGAACAACTGAAAAAGTAGTACCAAACGAAGGAACATACACAATCGATGAAAATGGAAAAGTAACATTCACTCCAGAAAAAACATTCACAGGACAAGCTGCAGGAGTAACAGTTAAGCGTGTTGACAAAAACGGAACACCAGTAACAGCTAAATACACACCAGTAGTAATCCCAGTGTCACCAACTTCTAAAGATGCTGAATCAGAAGGTCCAAAAGGACAATCTCAAGAAGGGACACCAACATTTACAGGTGGAAAAGTAACACTTAACGGGAAAGAAGTACCAGTAGCAATCGATGAAAATGTAAAACCAAAATTCGATGATGGAACAACTGAAAAAGTAGTACCAAACGAAGGAACATATACAATCGATGAAAATGGAAAAGTAACATTCACTCCAGAGCCAAACTTCGTAGGAAAAGCTACAGGAGTAACAGTTAAACGTGTTGATAAGAACGGAACACCAGTAACAGCTAAATATACTCCAACAGTTCGCCCAGATACTAGATTTGTAGTTATCGAAAAAGATGGCAAAGAAACAGATTTACTTCCATCTAAAGATGGAGCTAAACCTTCAGAACCAATTCCAGGATATAATGTTGTTAGAACTGAAATTGATGAAAAAGGAAATACAAAACACATCTACGAAAAAGTTAAGACATCATTCAAGGATAAAGAAGGAAACGAAATTCCTAAATATCCAAGTGA